>CANGQQ010000008.1 GCA_947456025.1 Chitinophagaceae bacterium
ACGCTGCGACCTGAACACAGTGCGTCTACCAATTTCGCCATCTGGGCATTCAGGTTTCCTTAAAAAGGAGTGCGAAGATAAAGAATTCTCTTAGAAATCGCACGACCTGTTTCATTTTTTAAACTTGAGGACCGGTATGCAGCAGTCCCTACATATTGAATGGACAGTTTCCGGAATTAGACACTTACATTGAAATCACGAAGTGCGTCATTCAAACTTGTTTTGAGATCGGTACTCGGCTTTCGTTGACCAATAATCAGAGCGCAACCAACACCATATTCTCCGGCCGGGAATTGTTTGTTATAAGTGCCCGGAATCACCACACTGCGGGCAGGAACGCGTCCTTTCAATTCAACCGGAGCCGGACCGCTCACATCAATAATCTTTGTGGACTGGGTCAGTACTACATTGGCTCCCAGAACGGCTTCTTTTTCCACCACAACACCTTCCACCACAATGCATCTTGAGCCAATGAAACAACCGTCTTCTATGATCACCGGACTGGCCTGCAAGGGTTCCAGTACACCACCAATTCCAACACCTCCGCTTAAATGAACGCCCTTTCCAATTTGCGCACAACTGCCTACGGTTGCCCAGGTATCAACCATGGTTCCCTCATCAACATAAGCGCCAATATTAACATAACTGGGCATCAAAACCACATTTCGCCCCAAATACGCGCCATAACGTGCTACGGCATGCGGCACGGCTCGTACACCCAGTTCTTTATAGTTTTTTTTCAGCAACATCTTATCGTAAAATTCAAATGGAGCGAGATCCCAGGTTTGCATTTGCTGAATTCCGAAATACATCAAAATAGCTTGTTTCACCCATTCATTGACCTGCCATCCGTTTGAGGTGGGCTCTGCTGTGCGTAATCGTCCTTCATCCACTTCCTGGATGACCGCTCGCACTGCGTTGCTGTAGGTGTCAGATTTCAATAAATCACGATTGCTCCATGCTTCCTGTATCAAACTTTGTAATGCCATTGTTTCAATTTGCTGCAAAAATAGTTGATCGTTGAATAACAAGTGTTTTTGTCGTTCTTCCTCAGCAACCTGATTGGCTTCGCAGATTGTGTTTCTCGAAGAGTCAATTATCTTTGCCGGCATGAACATTGGCTTTGATGCAAAAAGGGCCTATCACAATCAAACCGGACTGGGACATTACAGTCGGACCTTGATCCAGTCACTCGCTACTCATTACAGTGAGCATTCCTATTATCTGTTCAATCCTAAACAATCCGGATTGTTCCGTTTTCAGAAGGATCAAAACATACACGAAATCAATCCTTCCGGATTTTTGAGTCGATCATTCCCTTCGTTGTGGCGAAGTAATTGGGTCAGGAATGACCTGAAACGATTGAAGATCGATTTGTACCACGGACTGAGCCATGAAATTCCGCTGAACATTCATAAAACAGGAATCAAATCGGTTGTAACCATTCATGATTTGATTCATGAGCGCTACCCGGAACAATACGCCTGGACCGACAGGAAGATCTACACGCAGAAATTTCGTTATGCTTGTGAACATGCCGATCGGGTTATTGCCATCAGCGAACAAACCAAGCAGGACATCATCCGGTGGTATCAAATTCCCGAGACGAAAATTGATGTGTGCTATCAGAGCTGCAATCCGCAATTCGCAATCCGAAAAACACCCGGGGAACTTGAACAGATTCGTTTGTACTATCAGTTACCGGAAACATTTTTCTTGTATGTCGGTTCTGTTATTGAACGAAAGAATCTTTTGTCGGTTTGCAAAGCACTCCAATTGCTTAATCAAGATGTTGTCATTCCGCTAATCGTGATTGGCAAAGGAGGCGCCTATAAAATGCAAGTCCAGTCGTTTATCCGGGATCAAGGACTGGCTTCGCAAATACGTTTTCTTTCGGATGAAACAACGGCTTCTTCTATCGGGTTTCAAACAGCAGCGGATTTTCCGGCTATTTACCAATTGGCAAAAGCGATGATTTATCCGTCGATTTTTGAAGGATTTGGTATCCCTGTTCTTGAAGCATTGTGGAGCCGGATTCCTGTCATCACATCCAATATTTCGTGTTTGCCTGAAGCCGGTGGACCAGGCGCCTTCTATGTCAATCCATCTCAGCCCGAAGAAATGAAACAACAGATGTTGCTGATTCTTCAAAATCCTGATCTGGTAGAACAGCAGGTAGAGACGGGATGGCGCTATGCCCAAAACTTTCGTAACGAAACGGCTGCTTCCCGCATCATGCAAGTGTACCGGAGACTTGTTTCATAATTTTAGCAACAGCCGTTCTTCACGCTTTCTTATTTTTGCAGACTATGATTGAGGCTTGTACTTCAAAAGAAAGGATGTTATTGGAGCTGATCGGGAAATGTGCCGATGAAATGGGAATGCCTTGCTATCTGGTTGGAGGCTTTGTACGGGATAAATTGCTGAATCGCGAATGTAAAGATCTCGACTTTGTTTGTGTGGGTGATGGGATTGCACTCGCTCAAAAAGTTGCCGCATCGCTGCGCCCACAACCTCAGGTATCATACTTTAAAAATTTCGGTACGGCGAATATTAAAACCGATGGATTTGAAATTGAGTTTGTAGGTGCCCGAAGAGAAAGTTATGCAACGCACTCCCGTAAACCGGATGTTGAACCGGGAACGTTGGACGATGACCAGAAGCGACGTGATTTTACCATCAACGCGCTTGCTGTACATTTAAATAAAGATCATTTTGGTACAATGATCGATTCCTTTAACGGATTGGAAGATCTGCAACTGAAAATCCTGCGCACACCTTTAGAACCGGCGCGTACATTCAGTGATGATCCTCTTCGAATGATGAGAGCGATTCGTTTTTCGGCGCAACTGGAGTTTTCCATACATCCCGAAACCTGGAAAGGAATCTTAGAAAGTGCCCATCGAATTAAAATCATATCACGTGAACGGATTGCCGACGAACTGAATAAGATTTTAATGTGTCGTAAACCGTCAATCGGTTTTGATTTATTGTTCAAAAGCGGCTTGCTCCAGAACTTCTTTCCGCAGATGGTTGATCTCGCCGGTGCAGAATACATTGATGGGAAGGGGCATAAAGACAACTTTTATCATACGTTACAGGTCGTGGATAACATTGCATTTCATACATCAGATCTGTGGGTGCGTTGGGCTGCCGTTCTGCATGATATTGCCAAGCCGGTTACCAAGCGTTTCGAACAAGGTCATGGCTGGACCTTTCATGGTCATGAAGTGGTGGGAGCGCGAATGGTTCCAAAGATCTTTCAACAATTGAAACTGCCGCAAAATGAAAAAATGAAGCTGGTGCAGAAACTGGTGGAATTGCATTTGCGGCCAATCAGTCTCACCAAGGAAAACATAACGGATGCGGCCATCCGAAGACTGCTGTTTGATGCCGGAGATGACTTTGAAAACCTGATGATTTTGTGTGAGTCGGATATCACATCCAAGAACTCCAGAAAGGTGGAACGTTACCTGCAGAATTTTGAATTGGTACGTCAGCGTTGCAGGGAAGTGGAAGAAAAAGATCATATTCGTAACTGGCAACCGCCCATAACCGGTGAGTTGATCATGCAGGTGTTTGCCTTGCCGCCTTCAAAACTGGTTGGAGTAATCAAAACGGCCATCAAAGATGCCATTTTGGACGGAGCGATCGAAAATAGCTACGATGCTGCTTATCAGTACATGATTGCTCTTGCAAAGGAACATAATCTTGTTCCGGTGCATGAATAAAACTATTTTTGTTACAGGTCAACATACAATCTTGTTGCCCTTTATTAACTTTTAAGATTCGGATATGGCTGTTTTAAGATTCAGGATTTACTGGGAAGAGGATGATGCTGTTTACCGTGATGTGGCGATCAAGCATGTGCAGCATTTTTCAGATTTGCATCTGGCAATTTTAAAGGCCTACGAATTCGATTCCAAACATCAGGCTACGTTTTACAGAAGCAACGATCACTGGCAACAGGGAAGGGAAATTTCTTTAGAGCGTTACGATAAAACCTACAAGGCTGAGCCTTTGCTCATGGCAGATACAACGATTGGTTCTGAAATACGTGAACCCAATCAAAAATTTATTTACGTATACGACTTCAACAAAATCTGGACTTTCCATGTTGAGCTCATCAATGTAAGCAAGGAAGAAAATCCCAAGTTGACTTATCCTGCTACCGTTCGAACCGAAGGATTGGCTCCGAGTCAATACGGCACTAAGGGCCTGGTTGGAAATAAACTTACCGATGTGGAAGAGAAATATGATCTGTCGGCCGGTGCAGAAGGTTTTGGAGAAGAAGGAGATGAGGATGATAATGAAGATAATGAATCCGATTTAGAAGATGAAACCGGTACCGACGAGGACATGACTTTCTAATTATCCATAGTCACGTCTTTTAATATTGATGTTGCATTCGTTCTTTACAAACGCAATCGGCAAACATGAAAAAAACAGTTGTTATACTTGCAGGTCCCACTGCATCCGGAAAAACATTGGTGGCCGCCGAGTTGGCCCGTCGCTTCGAAACAGAAATCATCTCGGCCGATTCCAGGCAATGCTATAAGGAATTAAAAATAGGAGTGGCCGCACCTCCCGATGCACTCCTTGATGAAATACCGCATCATTTTATTCAATCTCATTCCATTTTCGACAATGTAACCGCCGTAACGTTTGAAGCATTTGCCTTGAAAAAGGTGGAGGAGTTGTTTCTCAAAAAAGACCTTGTCGTTCTAACCGGAGGCACGGGTTTGTACATTCAGGCTTTTTGTGAAGGATTGGATCATATACCGGCTGTGTCCGATTCTTTAAGGCAGGAGTTGATTGCTTCCTATGAAGAATTGGGTTTTGAATGGCTCGAACATACATTGATGCAAACAGATCCTCTCTATGCATCAAAGGGCGAAATGAAGAACCCGCAACGGATGTTACGGGCATTGGAAGTGATACGTTCAACCGGACAGTCGATTCTTTCGTATCGCACATTTCAAAAAAAGCAAAGAGACTTTCGTATCATCAAACTGGCACTGGAATTACCGCGCACGTTATTGTATGAACGAATCAACCATCGGGTCGATGAAATGATTCAGTCCGGTTTGATTGATGAAGCAAATGCATTGATTTCGTTTAAACAGCTTAATGCCTTACAAACAGTGGGCTATAAGGAACTGTTTGCTTATTTTGACGGTTCTCTGGACAAGGCACGTGCCATTGATTTGATCAAACAACATACCCGTCATTATGCGAAACGTCAGTTGACCTGGTTCCGGCGCGATTCTGAAATCAACTGGTTTCATCCTGATGATTTCTCTGCAATGATGATGCATCTGGAAAAGATGTTGAGCACAGACGTATGAAAAGAATAGAAAATGTACGGCTTCTCCTTAAAATTTGAAGCCGACCGTCGCTATAATTTGACCGTTTTTTGTTTGTTGTTTTGCTAACGGATAAGCATTGTCGGTTAAAACATAAGGCATATGAATCGCATGTCCTATTTGGTAGGCATAGGTAAGATCGATAAAATATCCTTTGTTTCTGTATCCGAGCCCTGCGCTGGGAATCATGCGCCAGCCCTTGGCACCTTCCGGCAGGAAATCTTTTTGATAAGGACTTCCGTTGTATTGAAATCCACCACGCACCATCCAGGTATTGAATTTTAATTCACCTCCCAGCCGAACATTCAATGCATAACGGTACAATTCATCAATATTGCGGTTAACACTTTTGAAATAAGCCTCTTCACCCGCATTTGGAATTTCAGCGTTACTGCTGAAAGATGCGGCTTTGTAATTGACCAGTTCCAGATCGGCCGTAACAAACGCCTTTTGTTTGGTTACATCATGAACTTCACGAAAAACATACGATCCGCTCACAGCTAAGCGCCAGGGTGTAATCAACTGGTAACTGTATTGATAATCTTCTCCGCCTGTATAATCTTTGGTTGAATAGGTATAGGAGGTTGGTTTACTGTTGTCGTTATTGACTTTCCGTGCATAGTTTTCGATCTCACTCGTAAGCGTAACATCTGTCCGGTCTGTTAACGTTAAAAGTGTTGGTGTATGAAGCGAAACGCCCAGACGGATGTATTCAACCGGCTTGTAGATGATGCCGAACTTCGCATTGAGTCCGGATCCTTGTGTCGAAAAATTCTCGGTAAAAGTAAAACGCTCAAAATCATTGTCGGGTGTTTCACTGGCATCTTTTTCGGTTATAGTGCTTTTTCTTTTGTAATGAACCAGTGGAATTCCAACCGATAATCCGTAAAACAACTTTTCTTTATGATTCCAGGCAATACCAAATGTGCCCTCATAGATTCCGCCTCTTGTTTGATAGCTGAAGGATTGTGCTAATGGCATCGCTCCGGCATTGGCATTGGTAAAAATCCGGTTTTCTCCACCAATAGTTGCGGTATCGATCAAATACGATTCGTATGCCATACTGGCCCCGGTAGGGAATCGGGTAAGCAGTTCATCAACGGATGAAATACCGCTGTTTGCGACTTCTTCGAGCCATTTTTCGGAATACGAACTCAGCAAATTGTTGCCGCTGTAGTTGAAATTGGAATTGTAATTAGCGGTTTGATTGACCGATAAGCTGATCGTTGTGTTCCGGATTTGATTGCTCTTCCAGTTGGAGCCAAAGCTGAGAATTAACCCGTTCATCCCAATTGATGCTGCATTCCGGTTGTCTTTAAAAAACTGTTCATTGTAATCCATCTTTGTCCGGTTCATGAAAAAACCGGGACTGAATACCCATTCATTGGTTTTGAATTGCGCCAAACCTGCAGGGTTGATGGAAGCGGAACTAAGGTCGCCGCCCAGAGAAACATTGGCGCCTCCAATTGCCTGGGTTCGTGCTGTATGTACAGGATTGTATTCAGAAAAGCGCAACGCATCCGTAGCATCCTGGGCAGAAATATTGGTTATGGAAAGCAGGACAAATCCTGCTAATAAGGAGTATCGTATGTTCATGCGATTGAATATTTTTTTTGCCACCGGTTTTGCCTCATGTATTCGTTATTGCTGTAATCGGGCAAATGGTTACAACTGATCTTTGAAAATGCAAAAATGATTGGTAAATATCGAGACCCGGAATCAAGGTCGGTTTCAATTTTGAAAATAGAACGATTAATTCCGTCGTCCTCCCACGCCTCCGGATGAAGAACCGGAAGAAGACCTGCCGCCGCTGCTCGATCCGGAGGAAGAACCACTCATGATTCTGCTGCCGCCTCCCGATCCGGAGGAAGATCCACCATAACCGGATGTACGGTTGCCGGTATTGTTGCTTCCGGAGTTGTAACGATTATTGTAGGTCCTGCTGTTATTCGTTGTGTTGTACGTACCGTATTTTGCATTCACGGGAGCGTTGTTAGCGGGTTTGTATTTTTGAATGCCCGGGCTGTAACGAACGCCCGTACTGTTTTTGGGTGTAACGGGTGTTGGAATCAGGAGGGTTGTGCCGGGAATACAATAAAACGGATTGTTTCGGAAAGGCGAAAAGCTTCCATGAAAGGGAGTCCATCGGTTGGTTGTTTTCACATAAATCCCGGTACGTGAATAATTCCAATACCAGTCGTCGTCAAAATTGCGGAACCTGGTGTCTGTAACCCGCTGACGTAAACGTCGGTCTTCCAATCGGTTTTCATTGTAAGAAGTGCGGTTGTTTTCATCACGCTCGGTTTGGACATATCCGATGTTTTCGCGTTCAGGAGAATAATACACGTCATCGGGAGTTTGGCCGTTTCGGTACGTGGCACAGGAACTGAAACCTGTAAGGAACAAAGCAAAGAGTAAAATTCGGAATACCATGTCCTTTTGATTTAGAGGTTTGTAATGTGAAGTTACTACTTTTGCAACTTCATGACAGATACCTGCAAAATACCGGCCATAACAAAAAACCGGGCAGTTAACGGGTGTTAAAGTAATGATAAAACAATTGATTCATAAAGAACAACAGAAATGGCAACAGCAATCACTTCCCGCTCACAGGATTATTCTCAATGGTATAACGATCTGATCTTAAAAGGCGGACTGGCCGATTATTCGGCGGTGCGCGGCTGCATGGTCATTAAGCCTTATGGATTTGCCCTATGGGAGAATATTCGTGATGTGCTCGATCGCATGTTCAAAGAAACCGGACATCAGAATGCCTATTTTCCGCTGTTTGTACCTAAAAGTTTATTTGAAGCTGAAGAAAAAAATGCCGAAGGATTTGCAAAAGAATGTGCTGTTGTAACGCATTATCGATTGAAATCCGATCCCTCCAAACCCGGTTCGTTGATGGTGGATCCTGAAGCGAAACTCGAAGAGGAGTTGGTGGTGCGTCCAACCAGTGAGGCCATTATCTGGAATACCTACAAAGACTGGATTCAATCTTACCGCGATTTACCCATTCTGGTCAACCAGTGGGCCAATGTGGTTCGTTGGGAAATGCGTACCAGATTGTTTTTGCGTACGGCTGAATTCTTATGGCAGGAGGGGCATACGGCTCACGCAACATCAGAAGAAGCGGTTGAAGAAACAAGAAAAATGCTGGATGTATATGCCACTTTTGTTGAAGAGTACATGGCCTTGCCTGTGATCAAAGGTGTAAAGAGCGAGAGCGAGCGTTTTGCCGGAGCCGTAGATACTTATTGTATTGAAGCCCTGATGCAGGACGGAAAAGCTTTACAGGCCGGGACCTCTCATTTTTTGGGGCAGAATTTTGCAAAAGCATTTGATGTTAAATATCTCAGTAAGGAAAACAAACTGGAATATGTGTGGGCTACAAGTTGGGGTGTAAGCACCCGTTTGATTGGTGCATTGGTAATGGCACACAGTGATGATGACGGTCTGGTACTGCCTCCGCGCATCGCTCCGTTGCAGGTAGTTATCATTCCAATTTACAAGAATGATGAACAAAAAGCGCTGATTGATGAAAAGGTGTTGCCTGTAGTAAAGGAATTGAAAAGCAGAGGTATTTCAGTAAAGTACGACGATAACAACAACAACAGACCGGGCTGGAAATTCAATGAATATGAAATGAAAGGTGTTCCCGTTCGCTTAGCGATTGGTGTGAGAGATTTGGAAAACAATGTGGTAGAAATGGCTCGTCGGGATACCAAAGAGAAAGCAACGGTGTCACTTGATGGAATCGAGGATACTATAACGAACCTCCTCGAAGAAATTCAGCAGTCAATGTTCCAAAAGGCCAGAGACTATCGGGATGCACATATTACAAAAGCCGATAACTGGGAAGCTTTTGTGGATCTTTTGGAAAACAAAGGCGGCTTTGTAGCTGCTCATTGGGATGGGACGCCTGAAACGGAAGCACTGATCAAAGAAAAAACAAAAGCGACCATACGATGCATTCCTTTGGATCAGGAACAGGAAACAGGGGTATGCATCCTTACAGGAAAACCCTCGTCCGGTCGCGTATTGTTTGCACAAGCATATTAATTTAAATCTATTCGTTTGAAACCAAGTGAGTCGCTCTTTTTTAGTGAGGGTCAGGTATTGCTCGTAGACAAACCAATTGAATGGACCTCACACGATGTGGTGGCCAAGGTGCGGAATACCATTAAAATCAAAAAGGTGGGTCATGCGGGAACACTGGATCCTCTGGCAACCGGAATGTTGATTCTTTGTACCGGTAAGTTCACCAAACGTATTAATGAATATATGGCCCGTGAAAAGGAATATACGGGTACGTTTACGCTTGGTGCCGTCACGCCCACGTACGATCTGGAAAGTGAACCGATTGATCAAAAGGATTTCAGTTTTATAACCGGCGAGCTGATTCAAAAAGCACTTCCCGCTTTTACAGGAACGATTCAGCAGGTTCCGCCCATCCATTCGGCAGTGAAACAAGCCGGTAAGCCGGTATACATTTTGGCACGAAAAGGGAAGGATGTGGTCCTGGAACCGCGCACCATCACCATCAAAGAATTTGAAATTACTTCCATCGATTTGCCGGTTCTGCATTTCAGGGTTGTATGTACAACGGGAACCTATATACGCAGTCTGGCACATGATTTTGGGCAGGCATTGGGTTGCGGTGCATATCTCAGCAGTTTATGCCGCACACGCATTGGAGAGTTTACACTTGAGCAAGCGAAGTCTTTACCCGAGACACTGGAATGGATCCGTCACATCAAAGCATCAGAAGGGGTAGTTGATTCCAAGTGAAAAGTTGAAATTGTCGTAACGCCACTGTTTATCGATTTCCCGGTTTCTGAACAAATGGGCAAAACTGACCTGTGGGATGCGCCATCCTGCATTTTCGGTTGAAAAGGGTAGCGCCGGATCTTTGAGACGTAAGCCGAAGTCGAAACGAAGTAAAAACAAACCGACAAAATCGATACGGATTCCCGTTCCGGCACTCACACTCAAATCACGGTACAAATTTTTGAACTTGAAAACAATGGTGTCATTGCCTTTGTTACTTTTATTATTGAAATTCCAGATGTTTCCGATATCTGTAAATAAAGCACCTCTGATGATAAGGGTGTTGGGCCATATGGTTACGATGTTGTAACGATACTCTGCATTTGCTTCCAGGATCATATCACCGCTCCGACTGAAAAACTGATTTCTTCCGATTCGGCTTTCACGTGGTCTTGAACCTTGTCCGATGCTTCGTAAAGGCCATGCACGCATACTGTTGGGACCGCCGCCGGTAAATTGTTTGAAAAACGGCATACCGGTTGAATCGTCATACAAATATCCTCCGCCAACCATCGTACGAAATACCCAGGCCGATTTTTTATAGGATACACGGTATTTGTATTCCACTTCCAGTTTGACGTATTCAAAGAGTTCCTTGTCGAAAAGGTTGGCCACTCTTTTGAGTCGGCCAAACAACGCTCCGGATTCTTCAAAGCCTAAACGAAACGAGCTGCTTCTTTTAGGATGGCCTCTCCAACTGATCTGTGGTTTGGAGTAGGAGAACACGGTACCAATGATGAGTCCGGGTGTAAAGGAATAACGAATAAGAGGGGACGTGTCCAATTGGGTTTTAAACGCCGAAGAGATATTATAAAGGCGTACGTATTCAATGTTGAGCGGCTGAAAGGTTATAATCTCGTTTTTCAGCGTTCGAATTTGCCACCCAAACGTTGAATTGATATTCGTTAAACTGAACAACCCTCTTTCTTTGATATTTCTGTTGATATTCGAAATATTGGTATTGATGAATGTTTTTTTATAATTCAGTTTCTGCGCCCACCCGGGATGTATAAACAACAGTTTGGGAATCTGAAAACTGTTGCTGTAGGTGATTTCCGTTGATTGAAGGCCGGGATTGATCACACCAACGCCTGCTTCAACACCTCCGCGCAGGGTATTGGTGGACTGGATACCTTGCCGATCGAAGTTTCGATTTCGGATGCTCAGATTGAGCCCTATACCTACGAGATTACCTGCTGTTCCCGTTGTGATTTGTTGGACCTGATTGAACACGCTTTCCAGATCGATGTTGAATGCATATTTTTTAGCTGGAACTAAAATCAAGTCCATATGGATATCAGCCGTATCAGAGTTGGGATTTGGAGTGTTTTCCCGGGGCGTGGCTTTTATAAATTGCCAAACACCCAGTGAGTTCAAATCATCCAGTGTACGGTTCAAATCTTGTGTCCTGTAAATCGATCCCGGTTTCAGATGCAGGTGACTCGTTATAAACGTATGTCGAAACCGATTGCTTTTCATGTTTATCTGAACCTGATTGGGTATTGTGGGCGCAAATGTCAGTGTGTCCGAAGGCAATCCGCTGTGATCCGGAAATACGCGGATGGTTCCAACCCGGTAAACTTTAAATGCTGAGGAATCGAAATACGGTCGTGATTTAAAAAAGACGTTGACTAGTGGATGTTCTTTTCGTTTTCGGGCTTCCTGTAATGCTTCAATTCGTTCAAATGGATCCAGTAAGGGATTCAATAAAGGAAGATAAACGGTATCGGCATCGGCAAAAAACTGTTCTCTTGAAATTTTAAAATAGCCATTGTTTCGGAACAAGGAAATCAAACGGTCTGTTTCTGCAAGAATGAGTTCTTCACGAAATGGAACGCCTTTTTTCAAAATTGAACCGGAACGGTTTTGATCGGCTAGTTGTTGCAATGCAATATGCCCCTTTGTAACCGGATGATCTGTAGAATCGCATAGGAAATAATTGATGGAGTCTACACGAAACACAGGTCCGGTTGTAACATTAAAGTGCGTAGTAACTCGTATTTGTTTGCGGAAGGAGTTGTTTGCAAATACCGTATCTGTTTTGATGTGGTATTTCACTCTTCCGTAATAGTAGCCGATTGTTTTCAGAAACACCTCCATGTTGGCAAGACTTTGTGATGCATAGGAGCTGTCGTAAGCGGCCGGATCTATTAACTGTTTGAAAACAATGAATTTCTGTTTGATACGTAATTGCAAACTGTCAACAAGCTGTGTCGTGAGATTGGTTTTTAAAATACTTTTTTCTTCCTTGTTCAGGTCTTTAGCCTCAATCTCTATTTTATTATTAAAAACAAAAGGAGTTTCTTTGGGGTAGTTTTTTACACTGCACGAAAGGAGTGAAGTAAGGGAAAAAAGCAGTATCAGATATGTTGGAATGTTTGAATTCAAACGCATAAAATCGTTGATCGATGCTTACGAAAAGCGAAGTTAAATATATTCAGAGTTTAAGTCAGAAAAAAGAAAGGGACGAAAACGGGGTTTTTCTGGTCGAAGGGACAAAAATATCCCTGGAATTGATGCGTACTGTTCCTCATCAAATCGTAATGGTCTATGCGGTAAAAGCTTTCTATGAGGCCTACGAATCATTGTTTTCGCCTGATAAAGTAAAGGTGGTTTCTGAGGACGAATTATTCAAAATTTCACAATTGCAAACACCCCAGCAGGTTGTGGTGGTTGTAAAGCAGGAAAAGTATAGCTGCGCTCCCGAAAACTGC
This sequence comes from Chitinophagaceae bacterium, assembly GCA_947456025.1. Taxonomy (GTDB): domain Bacteria; phylum Bacteroidota; class Bacteroidia; order Chitinophagales; family Chitinophagaceae; genus Lacibacter. Next base: position 12,911 of record CANGQQ010000008.1, read on the forward strand.
AAGGGCTGGATTTTGGCACTTGACGCCATTCGTGACCCCGGCAATATGGGTACTATACTAAGGAATGCCGACTGGTTTGGTATCGAACATGTTCTCTGCTCCAATGACTGTGTTGATATCTACAATCCGAAAGTTGTACAGGCGAGTATGGGCAGTGTTCTGAGGGTTCGATTTTCCTACACCGATCTTTCTTCGTTTTTAAAGCAATATAAGCATACGGTTGTTGCAGCCACATTGGACGGCATCCCTATGCAGAGCTACCAATTTCCCGGTGAAGGTGTCTTGCTGATTGGCAATGAAGGGAAGGGCATTCGTGAAGAGCTGCTTCCCAGTCTTTCTCAAAAGATAACCATCCCTGCATTTGGACAAGCCGAATCTTTAAATGCCGGAGTCGCCTCCGGAATCGTGTTGTGGGAGTTGCGCCGTAAGGGTTAATTACTGATACCTACTTTTTGCTTTACGTACGTATTTCGTTCCAGTTCTTCAAGCATAAAATGAGCAAGATCACCTGCATTGATTTGAGGATCTGTTGTTTGTGGCGGTTTGTTTCGGGAAACTTTGTATTTGCAGGTTGGTCCTGCATTGATAATAGTGGGACTGCAAATAAAGGTCCAGTCGGTATTTGAATGTTTAAGCGTTTCAAAAGCGAGTCTGTGTTCTTGTCCCACAGGAAGGAATTCTTCAGGGTACTGCTCCGTTTCCATGAGAAGTGTGTGTTCATCTGCATCCAATATCCCCCAACCTCCTAATACAATGATGCGCTTGATGGATACAATTTGCATCTGCTCAACGATATGTTTGACACCAAGTGACCGGGTTTTATCCAAGCCGTCGATGGCACCACCCAAAACACTCAAAACGGCATCGCAACCTTTAAGCGCCTGTTGTATTTCGTTGGAGTCAAAAACAGATCCTTTGATTTTTTCAAGATGTTCATGTTCCAGTGGTAGCGAGAACACATTCCGCCCAAAGGCTTTTACATGATAACCTTTCCAGATCGCTTGCTGAATCAAATGCTGACCAACCTGTCCTGTTGCACCAAAAACAATCAGATTCATTGTGAAAGAATTTATGATTCTAATTTCAGTCCCAACTGAATGTACGGAAATTTATGCATTCGATTCTTGAATTCAAGTATGTTGCTTTTTTGTTAAACGAGCATTCAAAAGCAACGAATCCAAAATCTTAATTGTCTCGCTGGTATGAACCCATCATTCCTATTGCTGATTATGTTTTCAGTACTGCATACAACATCTTTTGCACAGCAATCCGATTCACTCTATTTCAATTTGTACACCGATAGTTTAAAAAAGGGGACATGGAATTATATCAATGTTGAATACAAATACGCGCAGGGGCGTGTTGTTCCGCTTACAGCTCCTCAAGTAGAACTGAAATCGGATCGGGGTATCTGGGATGGGAACAGTTTATGGATCGATTGGCAGTTTCCATTTCCCTATGTTGAAGTTGAAGCCCGTTATAAGTCCAATTCTGTTATTTCAAGTAAAAAAATCATTTGGATTCGACAGCATGATGAACCAATGCAACCCAACCAAACAGACTCTTTGCTCAATCAGTTGAATAAACAGAATAGGAGGAACGTGGAGCGCACTAAAAAAGCGGGCTGAAAACCCGCTTTTTTTTATTGAAATTTCTTGGCGTCTTCGAGGAATTTTGCCAACCCGATATCTGTCAAAGGATGTTTGAGCAGACCGAGAATGGAGTCAAGCGGACAAGTACATACATCGGCGCCGGACTCTGCAGCTTGAATAATGTGTAAGGGAGTGCGAATGGAAGCGGCCAATATTTCCGTTTCAAAACCCTGTAAGGAGTAAATGTTTGCGATTTGGGCAATTAAATCCATTCCATCCCAGCCACTGTCATCAATACGTCCAATAAAAGGAGAAACATAAGTAGCTCCTGCCTTTGCAGCTAAAATAGCCTGTCCCGCACTAAAAACCAGTGTGCAGTTGGTTCTGATTCCATTGTCACTAAACCATTTTAACGCCTTGATGCCATCTTTAATCATCGGCACTTTTACCACGATGTTCGGGTGAATGGCTGCAAGTTTTTTACCTTCTTCAATCATACCTTCAAAATCGGTACTGATCACTTCTGCACTAATATCTCCATCCACTAATTCGCAGATGGTTTTGTAATGTTGCATGATGGCATCATGTCCTTTAATGCCTTCTTTTGCCATGAGGGAAGGGTTGGTGGTAACACCATCCAGAATACCCAATTCATTTGCTTCTTTGATTTGAGCCAAATTGGCTGTGTCGATAAAGAATTTCATTTCGAATGCAGTGATTTTGAGTTGATAGGGAACCTGAAGATCAGGTTCCGAAATATATAAACTGTTTATATGAAAGAAAAATGGCAGGTTACTTACATCGCACCGCTACAACCGCCTACCCTTGCTGTGTTCCCACCCTGGGGGAGTTCAGCAGGAGCTGGTCGTGCAAGACCTGCCGGAGCAAAGATAGGGGATTGATGAAGATTTTTAAAGATTGCTCAAACGAAAACTTTTAAATTCATTGGGGGATCAGTCTATAAAAGTCGGTTTTCCATTGAAGGACGGTTGGCAATGGAATTGATCAACGAAATCGCAATCAGCTCATCCGCCCGACCACCTAAAGGTCGGTAGTAGACTAAAATCGTATAATTGTTTTCGGTTTCAAACCAGTTTCCTTCAGTAAACTCGGATGCAATTGTTCCGGTCTTTTTATCTTTTAAGAGATAGATGTAATCATAAAAACCCTGTTTCAACATTTGTTTGTTCTCATAAAAACCGGTTTCCGCATTGTAGTTCAACTTGTGTGCTTCGGTCAATTCATAATTGGTGAGCTCTCCATATAAATAAACATCCTGTTCTTTAAAGGGTTGTTTGTTCGATGGGAGATACCGAAACCAAACAGTTGCATAATCGCCCTGCCAGTAAGGGTTAACCGGTTCGATTGTGCTGTACTGACAAAAGCCATTCGCGTCTCTGTAATACATATACCGAAGCCCATTTCGGTCACCATCCGGTTTTACAAATAGGGTTTGTCCTTTGTTTGTATAGTCGCCTTTTTCGATCCGGTCTGTCTGGAGTCTTAAACTGGTTAAATTGAGCCAGCGCCATTCTTTTTGAGCAGGAAACAGACTCTCGTTCTCGGTGTTGTATTCCAAAATGTTTTGACGGATGAATGTCGGTTGAATGTTTTTAATGCTTTGATCCCATCTGAAATTTTGTAAGATCACCACTTTAATTTGTTGAAAGACGTTCGTCGGTTTGATGCTTTGGACGTTGATGCTGAATTGAATTTTCTGATGTGTTTTTGCAAAGGCAGTGTTGAAGGGTTGTAAAACGGTTGCTGCGATTCCGGCTTTCATGTCTACGACAAGAAATCGTTTAGTAAATACAGTTTTACTGGTATCTCCGTTGGTAAATACTTTTAAAAGATAATTGCCGCTGCGCGTGGGAAAAGTGTTCTTGTCGGGCAAAATCGCTGAATAATGGGTGTAGCGTGTTAATGCAATCGATGCATTACGATAGGTATTGATGCGCACATTGGCAAAGCCCCGCATATAGTCAAATTGGCTCATGGGTGCTGTTGTCCAATCTGCATTGCAAAGAACAAACGTATATGAATAATATTTCACGTCGGCATCCAGATCGTCGAAATGCAGTTCAATCCGGTCGGTGCTGTTCAATTTAAGTATGGGGTAAGATAACTGATCGGCATAGGCGTGCAATTTTACCGATCGTATATTTTTTTGATAAATACAGTCGTTATTTTGTGCGCTTGTTTTTTGCGCAAACAAGGTTCCGTATAGGATCCAGAGAAAGGCAAGTCGTTGAACATTCATATCAAATCTCAATTGATTTCTGTTCCAAAAAATGATTTAAAGGCTGCTCCGGTTTATACATCAGGCAGGAATCATTAGTTTTACATTCTATCAAAGTTAAATTGTTTGAACATTGCATCCTTCATAGCAGGTAGGTTAGTTTTTCAAAAACAGCAATCCTTTTCGAGGTTTATCATACGTTTGTCGATCGTAGCCACTACAATCAGTGTGGCAATCATGATCCTTGCTTTGGCATTTGTGGCGGGTTTCCAGGAAGTAATCAGTCAAAAAGTTTTCAGTTTCTGGGGGCATGTACGGGTTCAGCAACAGTTGCCATCGTTTTCCGGTTTGGCCGAAGATTTGCCCTGCACGCAGAATGATACTGTTTTGCAGATCATGAAATCAGATACGCAGGTAAAATGGGTAGACGTTTTTGCAACCAAATCGGCAATGCTTCGTACCGATGCGTCCATAGAAGGTGTTTTGCTGAAAGGAGTGGATCAACATTTTAACAAAGAACGTATTCAGCCTTTTTTGAAACAGGGCGAATGGTTGTCGTTTGATACAACACACAATCTGTATTCGATTTTGATTTCTGAATACATGGCGCAGCGTCTTCTGGCGAAAACAGGGGATAAGGCTTATCTGTATTTCATTGAAGAGGAAGGCGCGCCTCCCAGAATTCGTCCGGTTACCATCAGAGGAATCTACAAAACAGCAATTGAAGAATACGATAAAATGTTTGCGATCGTTGATTTGCGTTTGATTCAAAAAATCAATGGATGGGATGCTTCTAAAATCGGAGGATATGAGGTTACGTTGCATGATTACCACCAGGATGAATCCGTTAGCAGTCGTTTCCTCGATCGAATTCCTACATCCTGGTACAGCACGCCGGTTCGTAAAATCTATCCCAATATCTTTGACTGGCTCCAATTGCAGGATACCAATAAGGCACTGATCATTACCATTTTGTGTATTGTTGCGGTCATCAATTTGATCACTTGTTTACTGATACTGGTTCTGGAACGTAGCCGTATGATCGGACTGCTGAAAGCTCTGGGAGCGATGAACGGACAAGTGCAACGGGTCTTTTGGATACAAGGGCTGCTCATCACCTTGACGGGAATCATTTTGGGAACAATCGTAGGTCTTGGTGTTTGCTGGCTCCAATCCGAAACCGGATTGATTCGTTTGGATGAAACGGCCTACAATGTTTCCGTAGCACCGGTTAAAGTAGTTGGTTGGCAAATTTTGTTGGTGGATGTACTTACTTTTTTGATCAGTTTTCTGATTCTTTTATTGCCCTCGTTGCTGGTGAAAAAGATCAGTCCGGTTAAAGCGTTGCGTTTTGAATAACAGGGGGGGGATGTACGTCTTATTTAATGTATCGTTTCATTTCCCGTTCTGCATCACGGTTTTTGATCGTTTCGCGTTTGTCATGCAGTTTCTTTCCTTTTCCCAATCCGATTTCCATTTTGGCTAACCCCTTTTCCGTAAAATAGATGCGCAGCGGAACGATTGTATATCCTTTTTCTTTTAATTTGGTCTCCCATTTTTTTATTTCCCGTTTGTTCAGTAACAATTTCCGATCATGTACGGCCATGTGGTTGTTGGCTGTTCCCAAACGATACTCTGCAATATGCAATCCTTTGATCCACAGTTCACCTTTGTGGAAAAAGCAATAGGCATCACTGAAACTGACTTTCCCTTCGCGTATGGATTTGACCTCCGTGCCCACCAATACCATTCCGGCTACCAATTTGTCATCAAAATGATATTCAAAATAAGCCGATCGGTTTTTTAGTTCCATAATAAAAAAAGAACCAATAGAAGTAGGGTTCTTCTATTGGTTGAAGGTATTTGAAAATTGACTTAGTTTTTAAACAGCGTAAATAAAACAGAAAATTTCTCTTTCATTTCTCTGCGGTCAACGATCAGATCCATAAAGCCGTGTTCCATTAAAAATTCACTGCGCTGGAAACCATCCGGTAAATCCTTTTTAATGGTTTCTTTAATCACACGGGGACCTGCAAATCCAATGAGAGCGCCGGGTTCTCCGATGTTCAAATCGCCCAACATGCCAAACGAAGCCGTAACGCCACCAAAGGTAGGATCTGTGAGGTATGTGATATAGGGCAACTTCGCGTCTGTCAGTTGTGATAGTTTTCCGCAAATTTTGGCCAGTTGCATCAATGAAAATGCACTTTCCATCATCCGGGCCCCTCCCGATTTACAGATAACAATTAATGGAAACCGGTGCTCAATAGCAAAGTCAACAGCTCTTGATATTTTTTCTCCCATTACACTGCCCAGAGATCCACCGATAAATTCAAAATCCATTCCGCAGATAACGACATCGTGCCCTTCAATCTTTCCTGTAGCTATACGAATCGAATCGTGGAGGTCCGATTTTTTCCAGATTTCTTCCAGTCGTTTACCATAAGGTTTGAGGTCGGTAAAATTCAGAAAATCTTTGGATCGGATGTTGTCGTACAATTCAGTGTATTCATCGCCGTCAAACAAAATGTCGAAGTATTCGTGACTTCCAATACGGTGGTGGTAATTACACTGCGGACAAACATACTTATTCATTCCCAGTTCCTCGGACGTACAAGTGTATTTGCATTCGGGACATTTGGACCACAAGCCTTCCTGAATTTCTTTTTTCTCGGACGATGAGGTTAAAATTCCTTTTTGAATGCGCTTAAACCAGGACGATTTTGCTTCGGTTGATCCGGAAACATCATCACCGGTAAGTTTCTTTTCAATTTCGTCATCGTGTGTCTCCATGTTCATTCGTTGATCGTTCAATAATTACGAAAATACCGTTTTTATCCTAAAAAAACAGGATAGGATTTGGTGCCAAGGACCTATCCTGTAAACGGGTGATTATGCGTTTCTGTTGATGCAATTCAGGTCTTCAAATGCAGTTTCCAAGCGTTTGATAAAGGTTTCTTCACCTTTTCTCAACCAAACACGAGGGTCGTAATGTTTTTTATTTGGGCTATCAGGACCTTCCGGATTGCCGAGTTGTCCTTGTAAATAGCCTTCATTCTTTTTGTAATTGTTCAATACACCTTCCCAGAAGGCCCATTGTAAATCGGTATCAATATTCATTTTAATGGCACCGTAACCGATGGCTTCACGTATTTGATGTTGAGGAGAACCGCTTCCGCCGTGGAATACGAAATAGACGGGCTTAGGACCGGTTTTGAATTCTTTTTCAATGTAATCCTGACTGTTCTTCAAAATTTCGGGACGAAGTTCAACATTGCCGGGTTTGTAAACACCATGAACATTTCCGAAAGCAGCAGCAACAGTAAACAAATTGCCAACCTTGCCAAGTTCCGAATAAGCATAAGCTACATGTTGCGGCTGGGTATACAGTTTATCGTTTTCAACATCACTGTTATCCACACCGTCTTCTTCACCACCGGTAACACCCAATTCAATTTCAATGGCCATACCCAACGGTTGCATTCTTTTAAAATAAGCAACAGATGTTTCGATATTTTCTTCAAGTGTTTCTTCACTCAAATCCAGCATGTGTGAACTGAAAAGGGGCTGTCCTTTTTCTTTATTGAATTCAACACCTGCATCAATCAAACCACTGATCCAGGGTAACCATTTTTTGGCAGCATGATCGGTGTGAAGAACAACCGGTACGCCGTAATATTTCGCAACGTTGTGAATATGCAAAGCGCCGGAAATTGCACCGCTGATATTCGCCTGCAACTGATCGTTTTTCATTCCTTTCCCTGCAATAAACTGAGCGCCTCCATTTGAAAACTGAATGATAACCGGTGAGTTCACTTTTGCAGCCGCTTCAAGTGTGGCATTGATGGAATTGGTGCCAATGGTGTTAACCGCAGGAAGTGCATAATTGTTATCTTTTGCGTCTTTTAATAAGGCTTCCAGTTCTTCACCAAAAAGAACCCCGGCTCTGTACTTACTCATGGTTGTTTACTTTAAGATTAAAAAATGAATATACCCTGTGTAGGGGAGCCGCAAAGATACTTATTTACCCAATGCCGACTTAATTTTTATACGCATTTTCAGGGTCCTGATCCTTGAGAATAATGCATGAGTCGGGTAGGAAAGGCGACTGTTTGTTTGTGAGTGTATTGACAATAAAACGAAACTCATTTACCAGTGAAATACTGTCAGGTGTAGGAATGTTATTGTATCGGCGGGGCAGATAAATAGCATTGAAATTCATGAATAAATGTTCGTTTTTTTCGATATGCGATCGGTAGCCATGATCTCCTATAAGAACGATCACTGCCTTGTCCTGTTCGTGTTTCAAAATGCGCGTGATCATTTTTTGAATCGACGCATTGGTATAGCGCAAATAGGAGAGATAGTTTGAGGGTTGATTGATTTGAAAACGACTTTCTCTCACGATTTGTTCTTCGGGCCGTTCCGCACCGGTACTGTCGAAGTAGTAGGGCGGGTGCGGCATATTTAAATGCGCATAAACAAACACAGGTTTGTTTATTGGCTCTTCGGCAATTGTCACAAGTTCCTTTGAAAGAAATAGATTGCTCTTTTTGGATTCCATGATTGCATTCAGATAAACGTTCTTAAAAACGGTATTGTATTTCAATAAATGCCAACCCAGATCCTGATTCAGATAGTGGAAGAATGTTTGTTTTCGAAGAATCCATAATCCCGACGGTAGAAATGTTGAATGTGTGTAGGCCGGTTCCTGCCCCAGGTCAAATATGGATCGGTTTACAATTGTATAACCGGATTGTTTCAGTTGATGCACAAGATTGCTCTTACGGATCAATTCATAAGTCTGTTGGTAATCCTTGGCTGTAATCGACTGTTTCTGAAAGCCATTTAAGTAGGACATATTCAGTAATGAGGCGATCGAGAACGGCGTAAAATTGTAGTTCGATTTGCTGTTCGAAATAACCCGAAACCCTTGTTGCTGTAAAAAGGTGTCCAGGTCATTCGTAAACTGAAAACGTTCTTTTAAGGAAGCCGTACTTGCGTACTCGTCATAAACCAGTAAGTAGATCGATGGTTGATCACCGGATTCAAATTCTGTTTTTGAGGCATTGATCGTTGTGATTGTTTGAGGATTCTTTTTCATGGCATGCTCAAACATCCCAAGGAGGTCAACCAGTATGAATAGAAAAAACAAGCTGTTCAAAAACAGAAAAAATGTTTTGGGTTTTTCTTTCAATCGATACGTTACTACCAGACAAGTAAAGAGCAGGATCAATACAACAGGAAGCAGGACTGTATACCGACTGAAAGTTCCGGATCCATCAATCGATTTGAGAAACAGATGGAAGCTGCTGAAATAGAAAAAAAGAATTTGTAGACTTCCGGTCATCAGTGCCGATTTCCAGAAGGTTTTTATAAGCAGCGTAAAGAGATAAGACAGCAGAACGGAACCGCCTGCATAAATCAAATATAATAGCAGTAAAGAACTCCGGTTCAACGAGCCCCAATATTCAACTGCATGGTGCGTGATGAAAAACAAGGGGATCAACGCAATAAAAATCGGATAGCGGTTCAACTTGTTTTTCATGATGCAACCGATTTTATGAGTGCATTCAAGTAGTCTGTCGCTTCCAGAAGCCGACTTCCATACCAACTGAAATATTCACCATTGACAAGAATGATGTCAGGAATTTTTTGATGTTGTTTCGTTTGTGTTAGATTATCTTTCAATTCCACGATGTCTTTTTCCTTGAATGGATAGGGCTCGGAAGAGAGAAAAACAACATCTGCACCTGTATCGGTTAACTGCTCCGTGGAGATCGTTGGATAACGCTTGCTGTTTTCAAACACATTGATGAAACCTGCTTTCGAAAGCATGGCATGGATGAATGTATCGCCTCCGGCTACCATAAACGGGTTTTTCCAAATCACATAAGCCACTTTGATGGCTTTACGTGTAGGTATAGCATCCAGTTTTTGAATTAATTCCTGTACGAGCGCAGATGCACGTTCAGATGTGCCGGTTACTTTTCCAATTGCTTCTATCATCTGCAACGCATCGTTAATCGTAGAAATATTACTAGTCCAAACCGGACAAAATGCTTCAAAAGCAGCAATGTCATCCGGATTGTTTTCTTCTTTATTTGCAAGAATTAAATCCGGTTTCAAACGTTCAATCAAGCTATGGTTGGGATTTTTCGTTCCTCCAATACGTTGCTTGTTTCGAAACCAATGATTGGGGTGTATGCAAAATTTCGTAATACCAATGACACGTTGTTCTAATTGCAGATGTGCGAGTAATTCTGTTTGTGAGGGTACTAAACTGATGATCCGTTGCGGAAGTTCAGGAATAAAAACAAGTTTGCCTGTTTGATCTGTAACGTGCATTTTGTTCAGCATTCAAACAGGCAAATTAAACTTTTAATTGGTTCTGTACTGCTTCGTTTCTCGGATAATTGGAAAAAGACGGGACTCCTGGTCGATTTCATTTGGATTTTGGATTAAAAAGAAAAAAGATCTGGATTTCATGGACATGGATTCAGCTTGGTTTTTCGAAGGATCCAGATCTTTTTAAAACGCCTTTGTCGTTCTCTTGGTCCCGGTTTGGATGAATCCATCCGGTTGGCTTGTTTCAGGTTTTCTTAGGATTGGTTTGGTTTCTCTCGGACTTTGGATTTCTTACGTTTTTGGTTTTTTGGTTTTCTTACAGGTACGGATTAAAACTAATTTTTTTATTGTGTTCTTTCAAAGATTCTTATGACTGCTTTTAATTTTTCATTGGATTCGGATAGTTGGCGTAAGTGTTTCCACTATGTTTTGATTCTTTTGAGTGGATCAGCTTACGTTTACAAAAGTAGAATGAGGGAAAATTGTATGCAAGAGCAAAACTTCTCATTTTGTGAATAAGCGTATTTACGCTGCATTTCGTATTCTTTCACAAACGGGGCTCGTATTACTACGTGCTAAGGGTACGGGTGCAATGAAGAAAAAGTGCACAAAACAGCATATCGTATTGATTATCAATACGGGGTTGGAATTATTTAACTATGCCTTTGTTCCAGGGGTTGTAAGTGCAGCCTGATTGTAGTTTACCGGGAAAGCGTATTGATGATGTCGTATTTGGTGATGATGTGATAAGCACCTGTTTCATCTCGAGTAAGTACGGCTCCGATTTCTTTGGTTATGAAAAAACGAATTCGTTCAATGGGGGTGTCGTAGGACAGCACCGGTAATGGTTCCTCAAGAAGTTCGGAAATCGTAGCATGTTTGATTTCAGGATTGGAGAACAGTTTATTGAACAATCCGATTTCTGAAATTGTTCCAACGAGTTGTTCGTCGAGAAAAACAGGTATCTGTTCGATATTGTATTTTTTGAACAAATGAACAGCTTCGCTTACTGTTGCGTGTGGGGAAACAGTAATCAATCGTTTATGTTCACGGGAATTTACAACATCTTTGATGCTTTTTACATCCAGGAATCCACGTTCCATCATCCATTGATCATTGTAGACTTTTGCAACATACCGGCTGCCGTGATCGTGTAAGATACAAACGACCAGATCGCCTTTTTTCAATTTGTTTTTCAGTTGCATGAGTCCTTGCAAACAACTTCCGGCACTGTAACCGCAAAACAGTCCTTCTTCTTTTGCCAGTCTACGGGTCATGAGGGCTCCGTCTTTATCGGTAACTTGTTCGAAATGATCAATCACCGACATGTCATAGTTTTGAGGAACAAAATCCTCTCCAAATCCCTCACTAACATACGGGTGTACTTCCTTCATGTCAATTTCTCCGGTCCTGTAATATTTGGTAAGCAAAGAACCAAATACGTCAATGGCCCATACCTGTATATCGGGATTTTGTTCTTTGAGATATTGAGCCGTTCCTGTAATCGTTCCACCGGTACCGGCGGTACAAACGAGATGGGTTATTTTTCCCTCCGTTTGTTTCCAGATTTCGGGTCCTGTACTTTCATAATGAGCTAACCGATTCGCAAGATTGTCGTATTGATTAAAATGAAAGGAATTCGGAATTTCTTTTGCCAGTTTTTTGGCAACCGAGTAATAGCTTCTTGGGTCGTCAGGTTCCACATTGGTAGGACAAACGATCACCTCTGCGCCAACTGCTTTTAGGATATCAATCTTCTCTTTACTTTGTTTATCGGTAGTTGTGAAGATGCACTTGTAGCCTTTCACGACGGCAGCAAGCGCCAATCCCATACCGGTATTACCACTGGTGCATTCAATGATTGTACCTCCCGGTTTGATTTTATGCTCCTGCTCGGCCACTTCCAGCATCTTCAGTGCCATCCGGTCTTTTACACTGTTACCGGGATTGAAGTATTCTACTTTTGCCGCTACGGTACAAGGCCAGTCTCTGAAGATTTTGTTTAAACGAACAATCGGAGTGTTGCCGATGGTTTCCAATATATTGTTTTTGATATCCATAGCACCGATTGTTTCGGTTAAATGATTCGGTAATCCTTCTTTAAGATACAAAAAGGATTGTCGGTAAAGTGCATCATTGCACCCTTATTTTCATGGAGCAGGATGAGGGCACGTTTGATGTAAGGATCAGCGGTTTCCATCATTTTATAAAATCCATCACCCGGCCAGCGGTGGTGGGCCAGCATAGCCTCCAGTTGAAATTGAATCAATTCCATCTGTCGGGTCGAAAAACTTGTAACTTGTAAAGATTCTTTTTGCAAGCGTTCAGTCAGTATGTGAAGTAGCAATGGATCTTTTCTCAAAAATGAGCGGAGTTGTTCTGCGGTTGTAAAAGCAGCAATCTGATCTTTTTTCTTTATGAAGTACAAGAACGCAGCCTGCTTTATGGCATTTTTTATTTGCTGTTCCTGTTGAGATTGAAACCGGGAAGAATCCATTGGGATAAACACATCCGGTTCAATTCCGCCTCCACCATAAAGAAGACGACCGCTTTTGGTTTTATACGCTTTCCCGTGATGATGTGTTGAATCACCCTGATAAACTTCACCATTCGAAACTCTGTCTTCAATTTCGTGTTTATAGGCGTTGAGTAAGCCCTTTTGATAGGGTTTTTGGATGCTTCTTCCGATGGGTGTAAAGTAGCGGGAAACCGTAAGTCGTAATGCACTTCCGTCACTCAGCGAGAATTGTTCCTGAACCAAACCTTTTCCATAGGATCTGCGTCCAATGATCGTTGCGCGATCCCAATCCTGAAGTGCTCCCGCAAGTACTTCACTGGCACTTGCAGAGCCCTCATCAATCAGCAAGGTTAATTTCCCGGTTTCAAATAACCCGGGACGTCGGGCGGTATAGTATTGCTTGGGGGCGGCTTTCCCCTCGGTGTAAACAATATCACGGTTTCCTTCCAGAAATTCATCTGCAATCTGAATGGCGTCGTCTAAAATGCCGCCACCGTTGCCTCTGAGATCGAGGATCAGATTGGTCATGCCTTCATTTTTCAACCGCTCCAAATGTTCCATGAACTCCTCGTAGGTGTTGCTGGAAAATTTGATCAACTTGATATAAGCAGTTCCCGGCTCCAGAAAATAGGCTGCTACAACACTGTTAAGGGGTATCAGTCCACGTTTCAAAGCGATTTGACGGGTAACATTCATGCGGCGATAGGTAATCGTTAGGTCGCTGCCTTTTGTTCCTCTGAACAACTTTTGAATACGTTCTTCATCGGCACCGATCCCTGATACAATCGAATCATTACTTTTCAGAATTTGATCGCCAACCTGTAATCCTGATTTCTGTGCCGGTCCGTTGGGAACCAGATTCAAGATGTTCACCGTGTCGTCAATTAAAGCGAATTCAATGCCGATGCCTTCAAACTTACCCTGTAAATCTTCGTTTGCATTTTGCAACTGATCTGCAGGAATGTAAACAGAGTGGGGATCCAGTAATTCCAATACCTTTTGAATGGCAGAATAGCTCAGGGAATCGACATTGACCGTGTCAACGTATTTTGTTTGAATCAGTTCCAGTATTTCCTGATAATTGTTTTTCTTGTGGCTGCCCCAGAAAGAACGACCATATGTTCCCATATGATCTTTTAATTTATAACCGAAAAACATTCCAAGGGCGAGTGTTATGGAAAGAAGAGTCGGTAGCCAGATTTGAAGCTTTTTTTGATTCATGATTGGATTTTATATAAAACCGCTGCGAATTTCACGAAAATAAACCATATTGTGCAGGCAAGTCCTCTGATTTTAATAATTTCAATTGTTGCAAATACAAAGAATATGGCACAAATTCAACTTCTCGCCGACAGTGGTGCCACCAAAGCCGAGTGGTGCCTGCTGAAAGGATCAAAAAAGAAAATACTTTTTACACAGGGAATCAGCCCTTATTTCATGAATACGGAGCAAATTGTAAAAATGCTCAATGAAGAATTGAAGCCGCATCTAAAACGTGAGCAAATTGATGTAATACATTACTACGGTACCGGATGCAGTAATCCTGATAACATTAAAAGTATCCGAAAAGCGCTAAAACAAGTTTTTACAACAACGTCCAAAATCCACGTCGATCATGATTTGATGGGAGCGGCACGCGCTTTGTGTAAAAGCCAAAAAGGAATTGCCTGTATTCTGGGAACAGGTTCCAACTCCTGTTATTACAACGGAAAAAAAATCGTCAAAAACAGTCCGGGTCTGGGTTATGTTTTAGGTGATGAAGGCAGTGGCGCATACCTTGGTCGCAAAGTTTTACAACATTTTTTGTACAACTCGTTCGATGAGGAACTTATGGCACGTTTTAACGCCCGTTTCAAAACCAATCAGATCGAAATTCTGGACAAGGTTTACCGTCAGCCGCTTCCCAACCGATACATGGCTTCTTTCGCTGTTTTTCTTTCCGAAAACAGAGGACATTACATGATCGAGAATATGCTGGAAGATTCTTTCAATGATTTTTTCTTCAATCATTTGTACAAATACAAAGAGAGCTGGCTCTATCCCATCAATTTTGTGGGAGGTGTGGCCTTTGGCTTTAAAGATGTTTTGAAAAGTCTTTGTGAATTGTACGGACTTCAGCTTGGAACTGTGATGAAACATCCCATGGAAGGATTGATTGCTTATCACCGTTGAGCTATGGAACAACATCCGTTACGACAAACAGAACAGGAATCGCAGTACCATCACCTGGAAAGCATGCCGATTGCTGATCTGTTACAAAACATCAATCGGGAGGATCTAACGGTTCCCGTTGCTGTTCAAAAAGCCATACCCCAAATCGAAAAATTAGTACAAGCGGTTACCGATCAGTTGCTGTCCGGTGGGCGCTTGTTTTACATTGGTGCAGGAACCAGTGGCCGGTTGGGTATACTGGATGCCAGTGAATGTCCGCCCACTTTTGGTATGCCTGCCGGTCTTGTCGTTGGTATTCTGGCAGGTGGTCATCAAGCACTTACCACTGCCGTTGAATTTGCGGAAGATAATCCGATGCAAGGATGGAGCGATTTGCAACAGCACGGTATTTGTTCAAACGACATCGTGATTGGTATTACAGCCAGCGGCACAACGCCCTATGTTCTGGGTGCGTTGCATCAGTGTAAAATTCATGGAATCCCTACAGGTGCCATCACGTGCAATACAAAAACGCCCTTGTGTAAAGAGACGGACTTTATTGTTGAGGTGCTCACGGGTCCCGAGTTCATCACCGGAAGCACACGCATGAAAAGCGGATCGGCGCAGAAACTGGTGTTGAACATGATTTCAACAGCAGCGATGATCCGGTTGGGACGAATCGAAGACAACCGAATGGTTCACATGCAGTTGACGAATGAAAAATTAATCGACCGGGGGGTACGGATTTTAATGGAACGCGGGAAGCTACAGGACTATGAAAAAGTCAAATCTGTTTTGTTAAAAGAAGGGTCTGTTCCCAAAGCCTGGTCTGTTCTTGAAAAATTGAATTCAGGGAATTGAAGAATTTGATATTTTATCGTAATTTGATTGAGTCAAAAATCGAATCACTATGTTGAAAAGAAAAGTCGTCACAGCAATCTGTGTTCTTTCCGCTTTTGCAGGAAGCGCACAAAACAACCGCATGATCTATGCAACTTCATCAAAGGGTGATGGATTGCCCTGGTTCGACATCCGTAGGATTGATACAGAAAAAGGCAACAATGCCGACTTTCTGCTCAATTACACTTCTGCTCAAATTCAAACGCAGCAACGGGTGGACGGATCCCTGCAAGCGCCTGTATTACTCGCTGCCGCTGCTATGGACCGGTCAGGGAAAAAACTATTTTTTATTCCCATGCATCAAGCCGAGTTACGCTGGATGGATCCGGGAAATCAAAATGCTTCTTATGCTTCTTTGAAATCCCCGGTTTTGTCACAATTGAATTTCAAAGAAGAAGGACATCAAATCACAAGAATGGTTGTTGCGGCCGACGGTAATGGATATGCTTTATCCAACGACGGACATCATTTGATTCAATTTACAACCGGTAACAGGCCATCGCTTACCGACTTAGGTTCCATCAATGATCTGGTTTCACGGTCTTCAATTTCAATTCATACAAAATGTACATCATGGGGTGGCGATTTGATTGCAACAACAGACGGTATGTTGATACTCTTCTCCATGAATGGAAATGTGTTTCAGATTGATCCTTCAAAACGTACGGCGTTTTATATCGGTAAAGTTGAAGGGTTGCCCGAGAACTTCACCATCAACGGAGCTGCCGTGGACGCTTTAGGGAATGTTGTAGTTGGCTGTAGTATGAAAAATCAACGTCTGTACAAAGTTGATTTAAGAACATTACGTGTCATTCCGGAAGTGCAGGCAACGGATTTAAAAATCAATGCATCAGATCTTGCGAGCATGAATCTGGCAGTAAACCCATTCGGTAAGAACACAACCTTTAATTGGACCGGTCATGAAAATCAGGCTACCGGAAAAGCATCTGTTTCCGTGTATCCAAACCCATCTTTTAAAAATCAGTTTCGTGTAAACTTTGAAGGTCTGTCTACTGGAGTTCATACGATTCAACTGACTGATTTATCCGGGAGGATATTGTTCAGTAAAAAAATAGAAGTCATTGCAGCTTCACAAACAGAACAAATTGAAGTAGGCGCAACCTATACAAAAGGAATGTATCTTATTCAGGTTGTCAATCAAAATTCCAGATCTGTTTACAACGGTAAAGTCATGTTGTATTAAGTTTAAATATTCAAATCTTAAGGTCGCCCCAAAAGCGACCTTTTTAATTGCTAACACTTGTTGTATGCAGCAGACTTCCTAACTTGTGCCCTGATGAAAAAAGGTCATTTCAATAAAGTGTTGGTTTTAGCGTCTGCTAAAATGATTATTACAAAAAGCATCATTACGATCCGCTAAGCGGATTGTACATTTTCATATCATCCCCCGGGCTTTTGCTGCTGTACGAACGAAAAGTTATTTACAATTAAAGTTATGACTGAATGATACAAGTATTAAAATTTGGAGGCACTTCAATGGGAAGTGCACAGGCGATACGACAAGTAATTGATATTGTTGAAGCATCCGGCTTACAAGGCTCAACCTGGGTTGTAGTTAGTGCCATGAGCGGAACAACTGATTTGCTGATCAACAGTGGAATACAGGCTGCAAAAGGAAATGAAGATTTTCGTGATCTTCTTAAAGAATTGGAGACACGTCACCTGGATGCGGTCAAACAATTGGTTCCGGTACAGCAACAAAGCAGTGTTTTAAGTATGGTCAAAACATACTGTAACGAAATCGAAGACATCTGCAATGGGATTTATTTATTGGCCGAATGTTCGGAACGTACAAAGGATAAGCTGGTCAGTTATGGCGAGCTGCTTTCTTCACGTATCATTCATGCGGCAGCTACGTCAAATGGGATGTCTGCTGTATGGAACGATTCCAGGTCTTTAATTGTAACCAATTCCCGCTTCGGAAACGCTGCAGTTGATTTTCAATCTACAGATGAGCAAGTTAAAACATACATGCGCGCACATCAAGGTGAAATTGTATTCTTGCCCGGATTCATAGCTGCTGATTTGTCCGGTGTTACAACAACATTGGGACGCGGCGGTTCCGATTATACGGCAGCCATTTATGCCGCAGCCTTAGAAGCAAATGTTTTGGAAATATGGACCGATGTAAGCGGTATGATGACCGCTGATCCACGATGGGTACCTAACGCAAAAATCATATCGTCCATATCGTACCAGGAAGCAATGGAGCTGTCGCATTTTGGTGCAAAAGTGATTTATCCGCCTACGATTCAACCGGTGCTCAATAAAAAAATACCGATACTCATTAAGAATACGTTTGCGCCGATTGATCCGGGTACACGCATTGAAAGCTTATCTGCACGCGATAACATCATACGTGGGATTTCCAGTATCAGTTCATTGGCGTTGATCAGTCTTGAAGGTAGTGGAATGATCGGCATTCCCGGATTTTCGGCCCGACTCTTTGATGCTTTAGCTGCCGAAGGAATCAATGTAGTGTTGATTACTCAGGGATCATCGGAGCATTCCATTTGCGTTGGTGTCAATGTCACTGATGCCGAACGCGCCAAACTGGCTGTAGATAAAACGTTTGAACTCGAAATAGGCAGTGAAAAAGTACAGCCGCTCATTGTGGAAAAAGAGCTCTCCATTGTAGCGCTTGTTGGTGACAATATGAAGTATCATACCGGTATCAGTGGAAGGATGTTCAGTACGCTTGGTCGTAATGGGGTTAACATCAGAGCCATTGCACAGGGGTCTACAGAACGGAATATCAGTGCCGTTGTTGCTTCATCCGATGTACGTAAAGCCGTCAATGTATTGCATGAGGAGTTTTTTGAATCGGTCTTGAAACAGGTGAACCTCTTTGTGGTAGGAACCGGTAATGTAGGAAAACGATTGATTGAGCAAATTCAAAAGCAACAGCAGTACCTCGAAAAGAATGAACGATTGCAGTTACGCGTTACCGGACTTTGCAACAGCCGGAACATGATCGTGCAGGAAGAAGGTATTGATCTTTCAAAATGGGAAACGGTATTGGAACAGTCGGAAGCAGCAGATCTAAACCGCTTTGTAGAACT
>CANGQQ010000009.1 GCA_947456025.1 Chitinophagaceae bacterium
CCCACGCCGTTAACATCCACGTGTACTACGGTGGGAGTCATATTGTTAAAGCTTCCTTTGAGGTATGCAAACATGGGGCGAAAATAACAAAATTGGCAGGATTTAACCCTGTTATAATTTCCTTTACCTTTGCACGCCTTGAATAAAACGTGAAATTGTAACATGAACAATCAAATTACGGCAGCCATTACTGCAGTTGCAGGTTACGTTCCTGAGTATCGTTTGTCGAACCTCGAACTGGAAAAAATAGTTGACACGAATGACGAATGGATTCGTACCAGAACCGGGATTGAAGAACGTCGTATTTTAAAGGGCGAGGGGCTTGCCACATCCGACATGATTGTTCCCGCCGTAATCGATTTGTGCAAAAAAAGAGGCATAAGCCCCGATGAAATTGATTGTCTGATTGTAGGAACCGTTACTCCCGATATGGTTTTCCCCTCTACGGCCAATATTGTTTGCGACAAAATTGGAGCCGTAAATGCCTGGGGATTTGATTTAAGTGCCGCTTGTTCAGGATTTCTTTTCGCGCTTTCTACAGGAGCCAGCTTTATTGAAAGTGGCCGTTACAAAAAAGTTGTTGTGGTTGGCGCCGACAAAATGAGTTCTATTATTGACTATTCGGACCGGAATACCTGTATCATATTTGGGGATGGCGCAGCAGCGGTGTTATTGGAACCCGATACAAATGGCTACGGACTTCGTGACAGCATTTTGAAATCCGATGGTAGTGGAAGAAATTTTCTTCATATGAAAGCAGGAGGCAGTCATCGACCGGCCAGTATTGAAACCGTGACGGGCAGAGAGCATTTTGTGTACCAGGAAGGTCAATCTGTTTTTAAATTCGCCGTTAAGGGAATGGCCGATGTAAGCGCCGAACTTTTGGAACGCAACCAACTCACAGGAAATGATATTGCATGGCTGGTACCACACCAAGCCAACTTGAGAATTATTGACGCTACAGCAAACAGAATCGGTCTGCCAAAAGAAAAAGTGATGATCAATATTCACAAATACGGCAACACAACCGCAGCTACAATTCCTCTTTGTTTATGGGAATGGGAAACCCGGTTGAAAAAAGGCGACAATGTCGTTCTTGCTGCATTTGGAGGCGGATTTACATGGGGTGCCACCTGGATCAAATGGGCCTACGACCCCCAATAAACTAAGAATAAGAATCAACCATAAATGATGCTCATACCGTATTGGGACCTAAAAAAAAACCAACGGATTGATCGCATGAATCTGCCGTTCATTTAATAGAGCGACGCATTTTCAACGCTTAAACACTGATCCCTTTCATCAAAATGATCACCATCCGAAAAGCAGTTCAAAAAGACTGTCCGAGAATTTTTGAACTGATAAAAGAATTGGCACTATATGAAAAAGCGCCTGATGAAGTAACCGTTTCGCTGAATCATTTTGAAGAGAGCGGATTTGGCTCCCGTCCGGTTTGGTGGGCCTTTGTGGCTGAAGAAAACCAAACCATCATTGGGTTTGCACTTTATTATATCCGATATTCTACCTGGAAAGGACAACGTATGTACCTCGAGGACTTGTACATTACCGGATCGGAAAGAAGAAAAGGAGTTGGATCGTCACTCATGAAAGCATTGATTGAGGAAGCCCGGTATCTGAATCTGAATGGAATTACATGGCAGGTTTTGGACTGGAACAAACCTGCCATTGATTTTTACAAACGTTACGAAACAACACTGGATTCGGAATGGATCAACTGCACACTTTCATTAGAAAAATAAAAAGAGACGAAGTGAGATCAACTGATACCTGCAACCTGTATCGTCTTGTCAATTTTTTGAACCAAACCCTGTAACACCTTTCCGGGCCCACATTCCGTAAACAGTCCGGCTCCGTCATGAATCATTGAAAGAACGCTTTGCGTCCATTTTACGGGACCTGTAAGCTGGTGGATCAAATTCATCTTGATATCATCCGGACGATGCACGGCTTTGGCAACAACATTTTGATAAACAGGGCATACAGGTTTGTGAAATGTTACCCGTTCAATAGCTGCTATCAATTCTTCTTCGGCATGGATCATCAAAGGACTGTGAAAGGCACCCCCAACCGGCAACACCAATGCGCGTTTGGCACCGGCAGCTTTCAACAACTCACAAGCCTTCTCAACACCGCTAACAGAGCCGCTGATAACCAATTGACCCGGACAATTATAATTTGCGGCAACCACTACATCATCAATGGATTCACAAATGGACTCAACAAGTTCATCTTGCAATCCCAGTATGGCGGCCATTGTACCCGGCTCATTTTCACAAGCATGCTGCATTGCTGTAGCGCGCGCTGCGACCAAAGACAATCCATCCTCAAAACTGAGTGTTTGATTAGCTACCAATGCGGAAAATTCTCCCAGCGAGTGCCCTGCCACCATATCCGGCCGGGCTATCTCATTGCATAAAAAAGAGATGATCGAATGAAGATAAATGGCGGGTTGTGTCACTTTTGTCTGACGAAGCTCCTCTTCGGAGCCTTCAAACATAATATCTGATATCCGAAAACCAAGCAGGTGATTCGCCTGTTCGAACAGATTACGTGCTTTTTCACCGGAATCGTATAAACCTTTTCCCATTCCCGGAAACTGAGCTCCCTGTCCGGGAAAAACAATCGCATGTTTCATACAGTTGAAGTTCTATTTAACTTGAAAAATTTGTCAAATATAGATCAACTCAACTTTCCGGAGACTAATTTTAAAAATTCACTTCGTGTTGCTTCTTTCTGAAACTCCCCTGAAAAAGCAGAAGTGGTTGTTACTGAATTTTGTTTTTGAACCCCTCGCATCATCATACAAAGATGTTTTGCCTCAATAACCACTGCAACACCATGCGGATTTAATGACTCCTTAATAGCATCGAGAATTTGAACCGTTAAACGTTCCTGTACCTGCAACCGTCGCGCATACACATCCACAACTCGAGCGATTTTGCTCAAACCGGTAATGACGCCATTAGGGATGTACGCAATATGTGCTTTCCCGAAAAAAGGAAGCATGTGATGCTCACACATACTAAACAATTCAATATCCTTTACAATGATCATTTCACTCACCTCTTCATGAAAGCGTGCACTGTCCAGAATGTCTCTTGCTTCCATCTGATACCCCTGTGTAAGGTATTGCATGGCTTTTGCCATTCGTTCAGGAGTTTTTTGTAACCCTTCGCGATCGGGATCTTCTCCAATGTAAGACAACGCTTTTCTATATACATCGGACAACCCTTCTGTTATTGTTGCATCATACTGCTCTTCTTTCTTGTAAGCCATATTTCTGTTTTTGATTCGGCCTTTAACCCACGGGATACTCAGCAAAATTTCGTGGCGTTTCATACACACGTATCTGCAAGTCTTTATCCATTGGAATATGGGGCCTCAATAAGTTATAAATCACGACAACGATGTGTTCCACCGTCGGATTTAAATGTTTGAATTCTTCGGTATCGAGATTCAGATTTTTATGATCGAACCGTTCGATGACGACAGATTGAATAAGATCACTTAGAAACTTCAAATCAATTACATATCCTGTGTCCGCATCAGGCACTCCGGTAACCTTTACGATCAGCTCGTAATTGTGGCCATGGTAGGAAGGATTGTTACACTTTCCAAATACACGTTCATTTTTTTCATCACTCCAATGCGGATTGAACAAACGGTGTGCCGCGTTAAAATGCTCGCTTCTATAAACCGCAACTTTATTTTGCATAATGAGTACTGTTAAAATTAAGACATTTCAACCGCAAACGGAGGTCCGTTAATCTAAACAGAAATAACTCAAAATTGTTTATTCGCCAAAGTATTCCACAAATATTCGTGGCGTTTCATATAATTTGATGCAATGCAACTGCACATCGGAAGGCAAATGCGGCTCCAGTTGCTTCCAGATTGCAACAGCCAAAATTTCCGTAGAGCACATTCTCCCTTTTAAGAAAGGAACATCAAGATTCAGATTTTTATGATCTAAGGGCTCAATAACATATTGCAAGATTAACTGGCTCAGTTTTTTGACATCAAACAAAAAACCGGTGTCCGGATTGGGTTGCCCCTTGATCGTTACATAGAGTTCGTAATTGTGGCCATGCCAGTTCGCATTGGCGCATTTACCGAAAACCACCTCGTTTTTTTCGGAACTCCATTCGGGATTGTAGAGACGATGAGCCGCATTAAAATGCTCGATTCTTGTTAAGTAAACCATGCTTTACTTTTTTAATTTCTCACAGCATCGGGCGGAGAAAAAGTGAGGCGCAAAGGTAAGTGAATTCAAACGAGAATATCAAAACGTCAATTGTTTACATAACTTGCATGGAATTCCTCCAAAAAGATCTGAAAAATGAAAACCTGTCTGATTCTTGCAGCTACCCCCCTGGAAATCGCACCCTTAACACAGGCAATCACCACCGGTAACATCGAACCGTCCTTTCCGGAAGTCGATCTGCTGGTGGGAGGAATCGGGCTCACGGCAACCACCTACGCCCTCACAAAATATCTTACTTTAAAACGACCCAACCTTGTCATTCAAGTTGGTGTTGGAGGAAGTTTTGACCCGGCCCTGGTTCCCGGATCTGTTGTTGTCGTAAAAAAAGAAACCATTGCCGACCAAAGTGTCATTGAACTGAATCAATTGAAGACATTATTCGATCTGAAACTATTACCGTATAACCAATACCCGTACAAAAAGGGATGGCTTGTCAACCATTCTGAACTCCTGAAAAAAACACGATTAAAGAAAGTTCCGGGAATTTCGGTGAATGAAATAACAACATCAAAAAAGAAAGTAGACTTTTACAAAAATGCATTCAATCCGAGTGTAGAGTCGATGGAAGGAGCCGCATTGCATTATACTTGTCTAATGGAAAACATTCCGTTTATTCAATTCAGAGGAATCAGCAATGCCATTGCAGAACGAAACAAAAAGAAATGGAATATGAAAGAGTCGATCATCAATTTGAATCATGAAGTCATGCATTTCCTTTCGCTCCTCTCAAACAATTAATCCATGAGTATGAAACTGACATTGGGAATATCACCCTGTCCGAATGATACGTATATTTTTGATGCGCTCATCAATCAAAAAATTGATACCGGAGCAATTCGTTTTGAACCTGTTCTTGAGGATGTTCAAACCCTAAACGAGTGGGCACTACAGGGAAAACTCAATCTAACTAAAATCAGTTACGGCGTATATCCTTTCATCACAGACCACTACACCTTACTCAACAGTGGCGGAGCATTAGGCTCCGGTGTAGGTCCGTTGCTGGTTTCAAAAAAAGAAATCGACATAAAAACCAATCATCAATTTTCTGTCGCACTTCCGGGACAAAATACAACTGCTCATTTTCTTTTCACCAGTCTTTTTCCGGAAGCAAACAACAAAACCTTTATGGTCTTTCATGAAATTGAAGAAGCCGTATTGTCCGACAAAATAGATGCAGGAGTCATCATTCATGAAAACCGTTTTACTTACAAAGAAAAAGGACTTATCAAATTGATGGATCTGGGAGAAGCCTGGGAACAGAAAACACAACTACCCATCCCACTGGGAGGCATTGTTGCAAAGCGAACGTTGGATCCTTCAATCAGAAATGAAGTGGAACAACTGATCCGAAAAAGTGTTGAATATGCATTCAAAAACTATCCTGAAGTACCGGAATACACACGCAGGCATGCACAAGAAATGAGCGAATCCGTTATGCGCTCACATATTGAACTTTATGTCAACAAGTATACATACGACTTGGGTGCCGAAGGCCAAAAAGCCGTTGACGAATTGTTAAAAGCGTTTAAACGCAACGGATAAGTCTTGCAGATGGATGATGATTCAATTATCTTACCGGCCAAAATAATAGGTATTTCAATGCGCAAAAAATACACTTTATTACTTATTTCACTGTTTCTAATCACGACAGCTGGCTTAACACAAACAGTTACACCTAAAAGAGTGAAAGTTTTCCTGGATTGCAGTAACACCTGGTGCGATGAAACATTTATCCGAACCGAAATCAACATCATCGACTTCGTAATCGATCGAATCTCGGCAGACATTCATTTGTTGATTACTTCACAAGAGACAGGCAGCGCCGGACAACAATTTCAGTTACTGTTCATTCACCAGCAACCAATAAGAAAAACCGATACCCTACGTTTTGAAACAAAGCCTCTGGCTACCGCGGCAACCATTAGGGAACAACTTGTAAAACACATTCAAATCGGTTTGATAGGCGCCATCGCAAAATCCGGCTTTGCCGAAGAAATTTCCATTCAAACAAAAGTAAATAATTCAACAAGTCCAACGAAAAACAATGGCAATCAGAACACGAAAGACAAATGGAATTATTGGAATTTTCGTGCCGGAATGGATGGCAGCTTTAACTCTGACCAAAACTATTCATCGCGCAATTTAGGCGGTCGGTTTTCCGCCAATAGAATAACCAATGACTTGAAAATATTATTCAATTTTTCAGGAAATGATAACAGAAATCGTTTTTCAATCGACGAAGATGTGATCAAAGTAAAAAACAACAGTTTCCTATTCTTACATCAACTCGCAAAAAGCATCAATTCTCACTGGTCGTTGGGCTATGAAATTGCAGCCAACCGAAACACCTTTAACAACATCAGATCGCTATGGTATTTCAGCCCCGGTATCGAATACAATATCTACCCTTATTCCAGTGTAAATTCAAAGCTATTGACGATCCGATACGGTGCCGACATTCGTCACAATCGTTATTTTGACACGTCCATCTTTAACAAGAAATCCGAATATCAAAGTGGGCATAATTTATCGGTCTATCTCTCCCTGAATCAGAAATGGGGCTCTGTTTCAACCGGTTTTTATTACAGAAACTACTTTAACAACTGGAAACAGATGAACATTTCCTTTAATTCTTATGTTGAAATTCGACTCAACGGAAGCTTATCCTTCTATGTTTACGCTTACCCTACTATTGTTCGAGACCAAATATTTCTTCCTAAGGGCGAGGCCAGTTCGGACGATATTCTTTCCAGAAGAAGACAACTTCAAACCAATTACTTTATGTATATGGGGGCCGGATTCACTTATCGTTTTGGCACGATACTGAATAATTTTATCAATCCAAGATTCAATTCGGGAGGAGCCGCATTCTACTTCAATTAGAAGGCTTGAGTGCAGCACTGTAAACGTCTAAACATCTTTTTCTTGCATAGTCATGTTCAACAATGGGCCTTGGATAGGAAGGGCTTTGAAATTCAGGCACCCATTTTTGTATGTATTCATTCCGGGCATCAAATTTTTGAGTCTGTAAATAAGGATTAAAAATCCTGAAATAGGGTGCTGCATCACAACCGGAACCTGCGGCCCATTGCCAACCTCCATTATTAGCCGCCAAATCATAATCCAATAATTTCTTTGCAAAATATGCCTCCCCCCATCTCCAATCAATCAATAAGTGCTTACATAAAAAAGATGCGGTAATCATCCGGACACGATTGTGCATAAAACCTGTTGCATTCAGTTCCCGCATTCCGGCATCTACAATCGGGTAGCCGGTTTGACCCGCACACCATTTATGGAATGCTTCTTCATCATTGCGCCACACAATCCAGTCGTATTCTTTTTTAAAGGATTTCCCATCCCCAACATGTGGGAACTGCCAAAGAATCATATGATAAAAATCGCGCCAAATTAATTCATTCAAAAAGGTTTCGTTGAGACTCAAGGAGCTTCGCACCAACCCTCTGATACTAATGGTTCCAAACCTCAAATGGACACTTAATTTACTGGTGCCATTCATGGCAGGATAATCTCTTTGCTCTTTGTATCGGCGTATCAACGATTCATCAATTCGCCAATCAGGAAACTCGAATGGCTTACCAACAAAACCCATCTCATCAAGTGTCGGCATTGTGACCGGTTGTTGTTTAAAAAAGTAAGAAAACCGGTTTTGCAGATCATACTCTTTAAGCGACGCATCATGGAGCTGCTGTTTCCATTTTTTGCTGTAAGGCGTAAACACCTGATAGGCTGTTCCATCATCTTTTACCACCTCATTTTTTTCAAACACAACATGATCTTTGTAGGTATACACCGGAATATCAAGAGATGTAAACAGATGAAGAATGGCCGCATCACGCCTTAGTGCATAAGGGTCATAATCATGATTGTAATACAAGGCACCGATCTTATATTTTTTATTTAAATCCGAAAATACTTCATGAGGACGCCCGTAATAAACCTCTAAATCGGCTCCCTTTTGCTGCAACTCTAATTTCAACGAATGCACTGTTTGATGAATAAACGCAACCCTGCGATCTTCCGGGTCGTCAAGTTGATCCAGAATAGCAGTATCAAAAATAAAGACAGGAACAACGGATAATCCACTGCATAATGCATGATAAAGTGCTGTATGATCGTGCAAACGAAGATCACGACGCAACCAACAAATTGCTACTTCTTGCTTCATAGAATGATGTAACAACCGGAACAACCAAAAGTTTACAAAAACAAGGGCCTGATGATTTCATTGAAAATGCGGGCACTCATACTGCAATTGTACGTCTTTGACCCGAAAGATTTTACCCAACGAATACCGCTGATCGCATTAGACAAAAAGAGCTCACTCGAATGGAGCAGATCGTCTTCGTCAAGCGGCTTTTCTATTACACGATATCCCTTATGCGATAATTGCTCCATCAAATATCGCCTCATCGTACCCGCTACCCCAGCCTCTGATAATGGAGGTGTAATAACAACACCTTCCTGAACGGCAAAAACATTAGAGATCGTTCCGTCGGCAATTCGTCCATATTGATTAAGGACCAGACACTCATTCACTTTCTTCTCTTTTGCAAATCTTGCGGCAGACAAGTAAATAAGATAGTTGCTGCTTTTCAAGCCCGAGTAAAGATCAACAGCCTTTCGTCCGTGTGGAAACAATTCAATATCCAACCCATTTTCATTGAATGACGATTTTTCCAAGGGCCAGGTTTGAATGAGATATTGAAAATCAGTCTTCGGTTGATCCCAGATACCGCCATCGCCCCGAAATACAGTTAGGCGAATCCTGGCATCAGGAGCATGATGATTTTTCTGAACCAAAGAACTTATCTCTTTTTGAAGCTGTTCAAAAGAAAAAAAAACAGGGAGTGTAAACCCTAATAATTGAAATGCTTGCAGTAATCGTTCCCGATGAAACGCCCAAAGTGGAATCCCATCGCCGGTAAAGCGCATTGTTTCGAACAAGCCCTCTCCATAACGAAATGCCCTGTTGTCGGGATGTATAGACTGTGTGTCTGAGGACAGTAACTTTCCGTTGAGATTGTAAAATGACTGCATACAAAAAATCCACGGAATGAAGAAAAATTATCCTTCGATGATGTTGTTTTTTACAGCGTATAAAATAAGTCCTGCTGTAGATTTTGCACCAATTTTAGATTTGAGTTTATCACGAATCGCTTCTACGGTACGTGGACTCAAATCAACGATATCGGCAATTTCTTTTGTACTTTTTTCTTCGCACATGAGCTTCAATACGGTCGTTTCCTTTTCGTTAAGCTTCACATCTTGTGCATAGGGTCCCTCATTTTGACGTTTCATCCGAATACCGTCAATGAGTGCTTTATTTGTTAGCGCATTGAAAAAATATTCCTGCTCATGACAAGTTTTGATGGCTTCGTAGATTAATTCGCTGTCCGAATTTTTTGTCAGGTATGAATTGGCACCCAACTCCATCAGTTTTGCGATCATTGTATTTTCATCATGCATCGTGAGCATAATGATTTTGATGTTTGGATACAACTTTTTCACTTCAGGCAAAGTTGCAATACCATCCATGATGGGCATCGAAACATCCAATAAGATCACATCAGGTTGTATATGCTTGAGCATATTCAGCAGATGCATGCCGTTATCGGCCTCAAAAATGACTTTTATGTCCTTTTTCATACCCAGGGCTGTTTTCACACCTTGTCTGAAAAGAACATGGTCATCTGTGATGGCCACCTTAATTGTATCGGTTGTATAATCGGTTGGTTTCACTGCTTTCATTTCGTACATAACGTATGGATTAAAATGATGTTTGTCTTTCAAGGGGCAAATTGGTGATTTTTCACGAATAAACATCAGGTACAAGTACCTTAATTTCGGGTTGTGGAATTTACGGTATGCTTATTCCAGCAATTTGTTGCGCATACCATAAACAATTAAACCAGCAATCGTCTTGGCCCCCACCTTGCTTTTCATGTTCTGACGAATCGTTTCGATGGTACGCGGGCTCAAAAACACTTCTTTCGAAATCTCTTCTGTTGTTTTATCGGCCGCCAGTAATTTCAGGATTTCCAACTCCTTTTCCGAAAATTTTACCGGATTGGGATAAAACTTCCGGACCGTTTTTTTATGGTTCAACTTCAACAAAACTGCTTGATTAACAAGATCATTGAAGTAAAAATCCTCATTCATGCAAGACAAAATGGCTTCGTAAATCTCATTCGGATCCGTAGTTTTCGTTAAATAGGCATTCGCACCCATTTCCATCATTTTGCTCACCATTTGCTGATCGTCATACATACTAAGAACGATGATCCGTATTTCCTCATATTCTGTGCGAATCATTTGCAAAGCATTGACCCCATCCAATTCCGGCATTCGGATATCCAGTAACAAAACATCCGGCTTCTTGATGGCCAATTTGTGCATCATATCTCTCCCGTCCTCTGCTTCCCACATCAATTTCAAGTGGGGTCTGCCATTTAGGGCCATCTTTATTCCATCACGGAAAATTTTATGGTCATCCGCTATCGCAAATTTGATTTGCAGATCAGTGCTCATAATGTATCAGATTTTAATGGGTTTAGTTGTCTCTAAAATACAAGAAAAAAACGAAACGACCTATGAAATTTGCGTAAATTTACGGTTTTACCACCGTGCTAATCCCAGTCAATTTACGAAAAAAGAATGAATAAGCCCCTCATTATCATAAGCAAAAGCGATTGAAACAGCTGGAGCGCCCGTATCCCCGAACAAGAGCAAAAAGATGGAACAATTAATTTTAGAGATTTTTCAACCTGCGCTACCATTTGCCGTTCAAAAAACAGAAGAAATTCAAGAGAATTGCTTATTTTCATCTTCTACAATTCAATAGCCGTAACGATTTGAGCCATTTTTGAAGGCATCAAAACCCGGCCCCTTATCCACAGTTTTTGCACAGTCGGACTTCTACTGCGACTTTTCACAATCAAAACCACGTCAATCTACGTTTTTGGGAATCGTAATTTTACGGCATTTAATTCGTATATTTGCCCGTATTTATACTTTTTCAGAATCGGGCCATTTGCGTTAATAATTGATTTTCATCAATTTACAAGATTCAAAACCAGTTATCCACATGGCCCACCCGTTGTGTAACAGCAAGGAAAGTTAAAAATTAGCATTCTTAACTAAACCTTCTAAACCGAACGAATTATGCAAAAAGAACTTTTACAACAACAGTCAGTTGAAACCATTGGTCAACAAATCAGCTTTGAAGCCGGCGAAGAAATGGTCAAAAATTTCTTTGATAAGAATGCCGATCAAGCTCACGCTACCTTCGTTGGACGCGAAATGATCGAAGCATTATTGGCTCAACCCAACTGCTCCGGTATCGCAATTCTCCCTGCTTACAATGCAGAAGGTGCTCAACAATCTGTACTGGTAAGTGTTGACGAAATTGGCAACCCTATCCTGAACTTCAATACGGTGAATGCCAACGGACAACTGATCGCAAACGAAGGATCTGTGATCGTTAGCCAAAAAGGAATTGGTGGTGAATTAGCTGTTGGTTGGTAATTTAAAGAGAATCAAACTAAAACCTTTTTTGATCAATACTTCAGTATATTTGAGACAAAATATTCTTTTTGTCGATCATTGAAAAAATACAGAGGTTATTGATTTTGTTACCTGTTTTGCTTTTTTTCCTTAACAAAAAGGAATTAAAAAAGTCAAAACAGGTAATTTTTTTATACGCTTCTGTAATTTTTTTGCTTCGATTTGCTTACACTTTTTTTTTCACCAACTTTCCTCTTACTGCACAAATAATATATACACTTTACACCCCTCTTGAATTCGGGATCATCATTTACTTTTTTCATTATACCCTCAATTATTACTTCCATAAAAAGGCAGTTCTTTTAAGCGGGATACTTTTTTTAGTGTACTACATTAAAACTATTTTCTCTTCCCCACTTGGAGAGTTTAACTCTATGATTAACGGCATCTCGTTGCTGTTGACATTAGCTTACAGCCTTTTGTATTATTATGAACAACTTCGATATCCATCGACCTTGTTTATTTACGCGCAACCCGATTTTTGGTTTATTACCGGATTCTTCATGTATGCGGCAGGCGCTTTTTTTGTTTTTTTATTCAGAGAATCATCCGTTTCAAACAGTGAATTCCTTACACAATACCTATACATACATTCTTTTTCCTCCATCCTTAGAAGTATTTTATTCTCTATAGCCATGATAACCAAACCCGAAAAGGCAAGGGCACCGGAATTTTTCTAACCCAAAATCACACCCTAAAAAAAACAACGATCAACTATGTTTCTTTTACAAGCTTTACAATCCGGAAATGTTACCTACGTAGTCTATTTTGGTACGTTTGGGATGTTGTTTTTGGCGGTAGGCTTAATCGTTTTTATTGTATTTCACCAGCGAAAGGTTATCTATTATCAGCTCAGAATGCGCAATATGCAAGCCGATCATCAGCGTATTTTGCTGCAAGCATCCCTGAACAGTCAGGAAGAAGAACGGCAACGCCTGGCCGCCGATTTGCATGATGACGCAGGCCCCTTGCTGGCAACCGTACGTTTGTACCTGAATGAAAACCTCATTCACCAGGATCCGGCTACGCAATTACAATCGATTTACAACGCAAAACAAATTGTGGACGATACCATTCAATTGATTCGAAATATTTCACACAGCCTGATCCCTCCTACCTTAAAAAACTTTGGACTCGAAAGTGCGATGGCCGATCTGATCCAAAAAATCAATGGCGCAGGATCCATTCACGCCAGTTGCCGCTTTCATGATTATACGCGACGCATTAAACTGGAACAGGAACTCTCTGTATTCAGGATCCTTCAGGAACTGATTAACAATATCCTGAAGCACAGTCATTCCAGCTTTATTCATGTAACTCAAAACAAAACGGAAGACCACATTTATCTTCGTGTACATCACGATGGTGAAGGGCTTACCCAAACGGAGTATGAAAAACTTCGTGATGTACCTAACGGACTCGGACTTAAAAATATTCATAGCCGTATTCGCATTCTTAACAGTCGTATTTATTTTGATAAAGATGCGACCAACACCTATTTCAAAGTCACGATCGAATTACCCATTGATGCCCTCATGTAATGATGGGAATTCATTTATCTTTACGAATTCTTATTCTTATCTATGAACCCAATTAAAGTTGCGATTGCAGATGATCATCAGATTTTCCGTAAAGGAGTTATTTTATCCTTGAGGACTTATCCCAATTTGAAATTTGTACAAGAAGCCGAAAACGGAGAACAATTGCTGGCCGGACTGGAAGAATCACAACCCGATGTTATCTTAATGGACCTGCGGATGCCCGGTAAAGATGGAATTGAAACCACTAAAATTGTAAGCAAACGATTTCCCAATATCCATGTCCTGGTCTTAACGATGTATGAAGATGAACGCTTCGTCACTCATTTAATGGAAAATGGAGCCAATGGCTATTTGCTGAAAAGTTCTGACCCCGCTGAAATCAAGAAAGCCATCCTTGAAGTAACGAGTAAAGGTTACTATCTTAATAATTTCGTAAACAGGATTTTGCTGAAAAAATCCCATGCAAAAGTCAAAGCCATTCCTTCTCTCAACAGCGAAATTCAAATCAATGAAAAAGAGAAACAGGTAATTCGCTTGTTGTGCATGGAATATACGGCACAGGAAATTGCAAAGGAAATGGACATCAGTCCGCGCACCGTTGAAGCCATAAAAGATCGTTTAATGGAACGCTTTGGCGTAAAAAATTCGGTGGGACTGGTATTCTATGCAATGAAAAATTCACTGATCGATTAAGACAACAATCCTTTGATGTGCTGAAAATTCAATGCATCTTCCAGCAACTTTTTCATAATAGCACCAAGTTCCGGATTAATGGATCGCAACAGATTCAAATCCTGTAAACCCAATTCATACGCCTTAAGAATTGCTGCTTTATCATTCCCCAACTCGATAATGGTGTTTTCGTCATTTGAAACACGATCTTCCATTAAATCTTTAAAATCATCCAATAACAGAATAGGTCGTGCTAAAGCATACCAATAGGGTAAAAAATCAGAAACCCATTTATCAGCAACATCCATATCTACCAGGGTAAATAAAAAACTATCGCTGCGTGCCAGCGCCTTGAATTGTTGTTCAAATTGGAAAAACCGGGGACTCATACCCGAAAACAAACTAAACAAATCACTTGCAAGATTGGGTTGTTTAATATGTTCCTTTAATAATTGCTTGCAGGCATTCAAAAAATCTTCAGAAGAAATCAATTGGTTCTCATAGCGCTTCAATTGATCAAACCCATTTTCCATGAGCGTCACATGCCGATCGTCCAGTAATACGGATTTTGAAATCCCACACTTAAACATTAAATCGAATGCAAATGGGATGGTTAAGAAACCGAAACCGGATGAGAGGTAAATTCGCTTGTTATTCCAAAACAAGTTATTAGCAGGAACCGGTCTTTGGTTTGCAAAATAATCTGCAATCTCCGGGTCAACGCCCATTTTTTCCTGAAGAATTCTTGAGGTAACTACCATTGAGCTTGTATTTTAAGGTGTCGTTGTAAATGGCAATGGACATACGGTTACAGGCGGCCGCTATTGAATCGGTAATCAACTGAAGTTGCTCCGGATGAGCCATATAAAAAGAACAGCTTTGTTTATAAAGCGTATCAGAGATCTGATGCTTTTTTAAAACAAGCGCACTGGATTTCGCATTTTCAGTTTCTAAATGAAAAGAAGAATCTTTTAACGACTGCTCATAATTCAATGACTCAGAAAGGATCAAATCCATCATCACCGCCTGCATCCGGTGCGGCATTAAAATTTCATCCTTATTACTTCTATTAGAGGAACAGGAAAGTGCCAGTATAGAAAAAATGATATAAATCAACCTCCTCATTTCAGTTCTTGTTTATATCTGTTTGAATTGGACACATCTAAACGCGTCAGTATTTCAAGTGCACGTACCTTATCCTTAGCAGGTGCCTTTTTAAAAACCCCTACCAATTCATTAAACTTTCCTAACATAAAAAACTGTACAATCATGAGGTTAGGGTTCTCCCGATGCAAAACATCGAGTTGGTCTAATGCCTGTATAATTTCTCCACGCCCCTGTTCTTCATTTTCATAAAACAGATCCAACCCTTTTCTGTAATACGAGTAGTAAATATCATGTATGATCGTGTACCGATTGTTCAGCATATGTGTCGCCAGCCAATAACGATTCCTATTGTTGTTCTCATAGGACTTCCAACCCGAAATCTGATTGGCGTCCGGCGCATTGTTTACAATATTCAATGCCTTTTGAAAATAAGGCTCGCCACCTCTCATCGTGAAAGACTCAAAATCAAATGCGATAATTGTATAAACATAAAAAGCTATAACAGCCGTTAAATTGGAAGCCAATGGATCGGCACCGGTCACTCGGTTTTCATTGAACTCGAGCGGTTGTGATTCCACATACTTAAAATCAAAATTCGGGTCTTGATAATTGATAATCGGACTTACATACGAAGATTGATAGATGGGTCGGGCGGCCTGTATGGTGATACTACCGGAATAAACATTAGGTTCCGGAGAAGATGCTAGATTGATTAAAAACTGACACTCGATACGCTCCTTACTTGCAAAGGTTTCATTTGTCCATTTTCGCTTATTAATAAAATTTGTAAGTGCTGACTCTAAAGTCCTGAATATCTTCTTGTCAACGGTAGTAGGCAATTGATTATCCAAAACGCGAACACGCACATTCATCTCCTGCGCATGAGCAGTAAAAGACGCCATCAGGAAACAAATCAAAACAGTCTTACGCAATATTAGATTCATGCATGAATGTTTTAATTTGTTCAATGATATCCAATGCCACGTCCTTTTTAGTTTTGATGGGACTTTCAATTTCTTTACCATGCTTTGTAAGTATCGTTACTTTATTGGTATCAACACCAAAGCCGGCCCCCTCATCATTTAGGGAATTTAAAACAATGAGATCAGCATTTTTGGCCTTTAACTTGGAATAGGCATTAGCCTTTTCATTCTCGGTTTCCAAAGCAAATCCTACCAGCAACTGATTTTGTTTTTTAAGTGTTCCTAAGGTTTTCAAAATATCTTTTGTTCGCGTCAATTCCAAAGTCAAATCAGAAGTCTCTTTTTTGATTTTCTGCAATGCCTTTGTTGATGGTGTAAAATCAGCCACGGCAGCCGCTAAGATGGCAATATCTGCGGAAGGGAACTCGTCGATGCATGCCACATACATTTCTTCTGCACTGGAAACTCTTATCGTACGTATATCGCTCCTGTTAAGAGGATTTGGAACAGGGCCTTCCACAACAACCACCTGCGCTCCTTTAGCCGCAAAAGCCTCTGCAAGCGCATGTCCCATTTTACCGGAGGAATGATTGCCAATAAATCGAACCGGATCTATCGCCTCATGAGTTGGACCCGCTGTAATCAGAATATTCTTACCCGCAAATTCCTTTGAAGCAATGAAATAGTCTAAAATAGATTCTAAAATCAATTCCGGCTCAGCCATACGGCCGGGCCCCAATAAACCACTCGCCAATTCTCCAACGGCTACCGGTATCAATCGATTTCCGTTGGATTGGATTTGTTGCAGATTTTTTTGTGTTGCCGGATGCAACCACATGTCCTCATCCATAGCCGGAGCCACCATAACCGGGCATGTTGCCGATAAATACACTGCCATCAGAAGATTATCACACAATGCGGTTGTCATCTTCGCCAGCGTGTTACAGGATAATGGAGCAATCAGCATAAGATCTGCCCAGCGGCCTAATTCCACGTGATTGTTCCATTGATGACGGCTTTTCCAATCAATGATAACTTCGTTTTTAGATAAAGTGGATAAAACAAGTGGCGATACAAATTCTTTGGAGGCTTCAGTCATGACAACCTTTACCTCCGCTCCCTGCTTGATGAGCAATCGGACTAAAAGGATTGATTTGTATGCAGCAATACTTCCCGTGATACCCAACAATATCTTCTTCCCCGTCAAAGTGGAATTGTAGTTCATACGCAACTATAAAAATAAGTAGAAACACAAAACAAATGGCGATCGGTGATCGCCATTTGTTTATTTGAATCAAGATTTTGACTAAGAGAATAAATCATTCTCCGCTCTGCGATGGTAAATTTTGCCATCCATAAATTCCTGTGTTGCCAGGATAGCCGGATTGGGCATACGCTCGTAGGCTTTTGAGATTTCGATTTGCTCTTTATTCTCGTGAATTTCTTCCAAGCTATCGGTATGACTAGCAAACTCTTCAAGTTTACTGTGCAACTCCTCTTTTAATGAAATATTGATTTGATTAGCACGCTTTGAAATCACAGTAATAGACTCATATAGATTGCCCGTCTTACTTTTAATATCAATTAAACTTTTAGTTTCAATTACATTGGGTGTATTGGCACTAACTTTTCTTATCAATCGGCTCATTGGTTTTTATTTTTAAATTGTTTTGAGATAAATGAAAATATTTTTGGGCTTCTTTAAGATAAATGCTCTCGGGATAACGATCTAAAAAATCATAATACTCTTCCAATACTTTTTCAAATCGCTCTTTCTGTTTGACTTCAATGCTCATTAAGGCATATTGAAAATAGGATTTGATAATCATTAATTTATATTCATCTCCCCTCTTTGAATCCGGGTAATGATTCAATAAATTAGAGAATGAAATTGCGGCCGCTTTGTATGACCCTATATTGTAATACAATTCCGAACTTTTGAACTCTTTTTGCTCCAGTTTTTCATAACATTTTTGAATGATTGTCTGGGCTTCAACCAATCGGGCAGACTCAGGGAAATTATTGATATGAGACTGCATAAATCCAATTGTCTTTTGCGTATTGGTTTGTTCCAGTTCTACTTTAGGAGACTGCTTATAGAAACAAAAAGCATGCATGAAGTCTGCTTCAGAAGCATTCGCACTTTTAGGGAATACCTCCAGAAATCCTTTAAACAGATTCTCGGCATTCATGTAATCTTTCATGTGAAATGCGCAGTATGCATACTTATAATAAAGGTCTTCAAACCTGGGATCACTGCGAAAGACCTGAAAAAGTTCTTCAAAGAGCAATTGCGCCTTACTATACTTTTTATTGGCATAGAATTGTTCTGCCATCCGCAGCTTGTACTCAACGTCATTGCTTTTCATGATTTTTGAAACAGAATTACTGTTGCATGAAAGCAGCGAAACGTTAATGACAATAAAAAGAATCAGACGAAAACAACCCATCATAAAAGCGTACAAAGGTAATGAAATATTGCAAAACTACATCCTAAAAGCCTCTGGTTTAAAGGAGAAAGGTTAATGTTACCCCAAAAAGAAAAACCCCGGATAAACCGGGGTTTTTCTTAACTCAAAGCCAGAATTATTTTTGTTCGGCACGCAGTTCCACAACAGAAGGATCTCCTTCGCTGCATTCGTACTGAGCAACAATACGATCGGCACTGATACCTTGAACTTCTACCAAATATTTAACGATAGCATCAACACGCTTTTGACCTAAAGCCTGTCCGGATTTGCTCTTAGCAGCGCTTCCGCAAACTACCAATTTACAATTCGGATTTCCACGCAGTGAAGTTGCAACACTTCCGATAAGCGCTTTTGCATCTGTACTCAAAACCACGGAGTTGCCGGCAAAATTGATTGAAGGCATATCAGTGAGGTTGCAGGCATTGTTGTTTGCCGCAGCATTTTTGCAACATTCAGGATCTGGGCATTTACCTACGCCATCTGCATCAACAGGTTGACACTGAGTAGGAGTAACCAACTCTTTATCTTTACAATCAGGAACGCCATCACCATCTGTATCGCGGCTTACACCATGTGTATCAACAGGACATCCTGCAGGTGTATTGGGTTCGTTATCGAATTGATCCGTAACACCATCTCCATCAGCATCATCCAATACAGGTTTGGGCATTTTCATGTGACGAGGTGCATTTAACTCGTTGTAAGCATAATCCAAAGGATTCAGCCACCACAAAGGCTCAACTGCTTTTGCACCCAAAGAATAGTTTAAATTAACATTTGTATAATGCCAAGTATCGAAATCACGAGTCATAGAAGCATCTCCAAAAGAATGCTCTTGCCATCTTTGACCATCTAACAGGTCATCATTCGTCCAAGTGTGAACCTCTTCAATACCAAGGCTTAAGCGTTTGCTCAATTTGAATGCAACACCAATTCCACCCTGAACAGTTGGTTTGAATGTCATATCAAACAATTTGGGACGACGCAGCTGGTGACCATCTGCATTGGTCTCATATGTTTTATCCATGCCATTTTTCAGATCTTTCAATACCTTATTTCTGTTCTTGTATTCATTGTTCGCATATTTGTCATATACAGAATGGAACAGATCTTGGTAAGTAGCACTTCCATTTAATGCATTGACTTTCGTTTGATAAATCATACCACCAACACCGGCAATACCATAGATAATGAAACCGGTTTTAGCTTTATGAAAACGAACGTTGTTCAAAGTAATGATTCCTTGTAATGCTACTTGATGCATTGTGGTCTTGTAGTTGTAATACACAGGATCTTGACCGTAACGGCTTTGGTTGTCACCTATCTGTCCGAAAGGTGTTCCCATATCATTACTTTTGAATTGATACAGTTGTCCGTTAGGGTTTAAGGGATCTTGTCTGTTAACAGGAGCTGCATATTGACTTGCCCAAGCAGGATTTTTTGCATAGTTGGTTGCAGGCAACCAGTTCATTCCTTTTGCAATACCACCTGAATAAGCTAAGCGGGCAGAAAACACATAACCCATGGCTTTACGCACATGTGCACCCCAACCCCAGTTGGGTAAACGTGTATTTACATCACCGCTGATAAAAACATTACCCAGACTAATCCCAATTTCCCACTGATTGCGGGGCTTTGCGGGAAAGGGTTGTTGGTTTTGTAAGAACTCACTGTGCTGAGTCTTACCTGATTTTGGAACCAGAGAGGAGTCTTTCCAATCGTAGCTTTGGGCCGAAAGGTTGGTTAAAACCATAAATAAGGCCGCCACTAAGAGGCTGTACTTTTTGCTTGCCATAGTTGTTGTATTAAGTTTCAAAAAATTCCTATGAATTTGTGCAAAAATATGGAACCCCGATCAAAAAGCAAATTTTTTGTTACAATTTCATTTTCAATGCTTTTTCAGGCAAAAAACACTGCTTCTTCAGATAGGTAATTGTTTATGATTAAAAACTTGACTTAGTAACGTAAATTGCCGCCTATGAATGATATTGCCTCGCTCCAATCACTGATAAAATCGGAACTCGAAATATTTGAGGACAAATTCAAGGATGCCGTTAAAAGCCGCGCCCCCTTACTGGATAAAATCATGCAATACATCATCCGGCGCAAAGGAAAACAAGTCCGGCCCATGTTCGTTTTTTTGAGTGCCAAATTGCACGGCCCCGTAAATGACAGCACCTACCGTGCAGCCGCCCTGGTTGAACTGTTGCATACGGCCACTCTGGTTCACGACGATGTCGTGGATGAATCACTCGAGCGGAGGGGTTTTTTCTCGGTCAATGCCCTTTGGAAAAACAAGGTCGCAGTGTTGGTGGGGGATTATCTTTTATCTAAAGGACTCCTGCTTTCCCTGAATAACAACGATTTCAATACGCTTAAAATCTTATCGGAAGCGGTACAAAAAATGAGCGAAGGCGAACTTTTGCAAATTGAAAAGGCCAGAAATCTGAATCTGGAGGAATCCATTTATTTTGAAATTATAACAAATAAAACGGCCTCTTTATTGGCCTCGGCCTGCAGTGCAGGAGCCTGGTCTGCTTGCGGAGATCAGTCAACTGCAGATAAAATGAAATTATTTGGTGAACTAGCCGGAATTGCCTTTCAGATCAAGGACGATCTGTTTGACTATGGCAATGCGGAAATCGGTAAACCCACCGGTAACGATATTAAAGAAAAAAAACTCACGCTGCCGTTGATCTATACCCTGAATAACATTGACAAGAAAAAGAAGAAAGAATTGATCTTCCTGATAAAGAACAAAAACAAGGACAAAAACGCGATCCGTGAAATCATCCAATGTGTTAAAGACACCGGAGGAATCGGTTATGCCGAACAGCGAATGATCCAATACCGTGATCAAGCACTTGCTGTCCTTTTTGAATTTGAAAAGAGTCCGATCAGAGACGGACTTGAATCCTTAGTTCGTTTTACAACCGACCGAAAATACTGATTATGGAGAAACGATGGAAGTTGCTTCCTCAAGAGCTGAACCAAACCGAAAATCTGCAACGTGAATTGAAAATTCATAAAGCCCTTTGTACCATACTCTGCCAACGTGGTATTGAAACTTTTGAACAGGCAAAACAATATTTCAGACCGGAACTTAATTCATTACATAGTCCATGGCTCATGAAAGACATGGAAAAAGCAGTTGCCCGAATCATACATGCAATTGAGCATTCCGAAAATATTCTGATTTATGGCGACTATGATGTTGATGGCACAACCAGTGTTGCATGCATGTATCAGTTTTTGAAAAAACTTGTAAAAGCCGGGAATATCGATTACTACATACCACACCGCTATCATGAAGGCTATGGCATTTCAAAAAAGGGAGTGGATTTTGCCATTGAAAAGGGCTTTAGCCTTGTCATTTCGCTTGACTGTGGAATCAAATCTATTGATTTAATTGCCTATGCAAAAAGCAACGGCACCGACTTTATTGTATGCGACCACCATCTTCCGGATCAAGATTTACCTCCCGCTTTTGCAATCCTAAATCCCAAACAAACAGACTGTGCCTACCCTTTCAAAGAACTTTGTGGTTGTGGCGTAGGATATAAGCTCATTTCTGCACTTACTCAAAGATTAGAACTTCCTGAAGAAGAAAGTTATCAGTACCTCGATTTGGTTGCCACAGCAATTGCGGCAGACATTGTACCTATTATTGACGAAAACAGAATACTGGCTTTTCATGGCCTAAAAAAAGCCAATAGCAATCCCTGCATTGGGATCAAAGCGCTCATGGAATTGAGCGGCATTCGTCAAGAACTCCACATAACGAATCTCGTTTTCATGATCGCACCCCGTGTGAATGCAGCCGGCAGAATGGACGATGCCCGTAAGGCGGTTCAAATGTTTACGGCCGACTCCTATGAAACAGCACTCGAGTATGCAAAAATGCTTCACTCCGATAACGACGAACGCAAAGAGACTGATACAACGATTACAGAAGAAGCACTTAACATGATTCGAGGTAACGAACAATTAATGCGTCAAAACACTACCGTTGTATACCAGCCCCACTGGCATAAAGGCGTTGTAGGGATTGTTGCTTCACGATTAACTGAACACTTTTACAGACCCACAATTGTTCTTACCAAAAGTGGCGAAACCATCACCGGAAGTGCCCGCAGTGTTCAGGGATTTAATTTGTACGAAGCAATTCATGCCTGTAACAAATATCTGGTTGCCTATGGCGGGCATTTTGCTGCAGCGGGACTCACCTTACGCCCTGAAAACATTGAAGCATTTACGAACGCGTTTGAACAAGTAGTCACAAAACAAATTTTACCGCATCAGCTTATTCCGGAAATTCAAATTGATGCGGCCATCCATTTTTCTGACATTACATATCCTTTTTACAAAATTCTTCAACAAATGGAACCATTTGGACCTGAAAATATGCGACTGGTTTTTATCTCCAGAAATGTGACCGACAACGGATTTTCTAAAATTGTAAAGGAAGAACATTTGCGTTTGGTTGTTAAACAAAATAATGTTGTCTTAACAGGCATCTTATTCAAAGGAGCCGAAAAAATCGACATCGTAAAGAACTTTCCATTTGAC
This sequence comes from Chitinophagaceae bacterium, assembly GCA_947456025.1. GTDB lineage: Bacteria > Bacteroidota > Bacteroidia > Chitinophagales > Chitinophagaceae > Lacibacter. The sequence goes on from CANGQQ010000009.1 coordinate 23,156, forward strand.
TTGGTTTATACCATTGATGAAAATGAATGGAACGGAAGTAAAAGTTTACAACTTAAAGTTATCGATCTAAAGCCATCCGAAAATTGAAGTATATCAACCTCGCATCCTATTTTTTGCACTTACTCTTCCACTGGGGATGGAAAGTGGCCGTTCCCATTTTTTTGCATGAACTAAAAGGTGAGAAAAAATACAACATTAAAACATCCAGTTTCCGTCCATTATCAAAATTTCAAATTAAAGGGAATGAGCTCGGAAACGCAACCGAATATATGCCTGTTGACTACCCATTGTTGGAATCACTTTTGAACGTACTACCAACTACAGCAAAAAAAGGAACTTTCGTTGATATTGGATGCGGAAAAGGACGAGCACTATGCGTGGCAGCACATTTCGGATTCAGTGAAATAGAGGGCATCGATTTTGCAAAAGAACTCGTTGAGGATGCACAAATCAATCTCAACTCAACCCAACAAATTTTCCCCAGCCTCAGAAGCAGGGTTTTGTGGACCGATCTGGAATCCTACAAAATTCCTGAAGAAACGACGTGCCTTTTCCTTTTCAATCCATTTAATGAAAAAATGATTGCGCTGTTAGCCGCCAAAATTATTGAAACGAATTTCCTTTTTCCGGTCCATATTATCTATGCAAGCCCCGTACATATTGATGTTTTTGAAAAAAACGGATTTAGCATGATCAAGGAAATTGAATTACTTAAACACATCAAAGGCGCAGTGTTATATTGGCCAGTTCATTGAGAAAAACCGCACAACTGAATGATTTGCAATTAATTGGCAGATTTGAATCCATGCATACCCTTTAAGTAGGCGCAGATTTTCAAATTTTTGACGGAGGAACAAACCCAATCGACAGCAAAATTCAGATAAAGCAGCAAATTAAAAAAGCGGAATTCTTACGCTAAACGGACGAGAATACCTACCTTTGCAGCCCCAAATCTGTATTGGCAGATTTCCCGATGGAATGATCGGGATCCAGTGGGATAAACCCAATTATTCATTTAAATTAAAAACAGGTAATGAAAAGTTACGAAATGATGGTGATTTTTACGCCTGTTCTGTCTGATGATGAATTCAAGGCAGCACAGAAGCGTTACACCGACCTCTTAGCAGCTAATGGCGGCGAAGTTGTACACAGCAATCCCTGGGGATTAAAATCTCTGGCTTACCCCATTCAGAAAAAAACAACCGGTATCTACTGGGTAATTGAGTACAGGGCAGCCGCTGATTTCAACAGCAAACTCAACATTCAATTGCATCGTGACGAGCAAGTTCTTCGTCATATGTACACTGCACTCGACAAATACGCCGTTGAGTACAATGCGAAAAAGAGAAGTGGCGTACTTTCCGGAACCGAAAAAACGGAGGCATAAGCTATGGCAAAAAATGAAATAAAATATCTGACGGCAATCAAAACAGAAAAGCCCAAGAAAAAATACTGCCGTTTCAAGCGTTATGGAATTAAGTACATCGACTATAAAGATGTAGAATTCCTGAAAAAGTTTTTAAACGAACAAGGTAAAATTTTACCCCGTCGTTTATCTGGTAACTCTTTGAAATTTCAACGTAAGATTACAGATGCCATAAAGAAAGCACGTCAAATGGCATTGTTACCTTATGTAACAGATCTTTTAAAATAATATTAGTAACCATTCCCTAACTTCCTCCGAACAAGGAAAGACAGTTTCAATACTGGGTTACGGAAACTAAAAACAAACAAAATGGATATTATCTTAATTCAGGACGTAAATACGCTCGGTGGCAAAAACGAGGTTGTAAAAGTAAAAAATGGATATGCCCGCAATTTTTTAATCCCTCAAAAAATTGCTGTTGAAGCCTCTCCTTCCAACCTGAAACAATTGGCAGAGCGTCTCAAAGTTCAAAAAAAGAAAGAAGATGCGATGCTCGCTCAAATTAACAGCGTTATTGAAAAACTTAAAGAAGCGCCTGTTCAATTGAAAGCAAAAACAGGTACAAGCGGAAAAATATTCGGAAGTATCACTACCGTCATGATCAGTCGTGCCATTCGCGAACAAAAAGGGTATGAAATTGATCGCCGTAAGATTCAATTGGCAGAGGAAGTGAAAGAGTTAGGTACACATAAAGCCAAAATTGATTTTGCAAACGGTAAAGAAGCCGAATTCGAATTTGAAGTAGTTGCCGAAGCATAATTAAATTATCTCGATAACATGAAAGACCCTTTTATAGGGTCTTTTTTTTATACCTACGGCTTGTTTCAACAAGTGCTAAACAATACACCCAACGCGCTTCAATTGAAGAATGCCTTACATCAATCGTACAATGTAATACTTCTTACACGCTCCCGAACGGGTATTCTTGTTTAAAAATGCCGCATTTAATGTAGAAACTCTAAAATCGAGCCCCTGATAGACAATTTGGTGCAATCTTCCTGAATTGCGTATTGTATCAAGCCCTTCTCCCATTGTTAACAGGTATGTATTCTCAGGCGCCGTTTCCAGTGAGCTGATCGTTTTCACAATCCGACGACTGTAAAAATGTAAAGAGGTGCTGTTCCCCTGAAATTGATACATGAAGAAATGATTTTTGTCAATGTTCATCTGCGAAATAAACGTTCCCGCATTATTCCCTGCTTGATAATGTAACAGTTGAGGATAAAACCATAAACTCATAAATACATTTAGAGCCATGATGCTTGTGAGAGAAACCACTAGCAGTTTATATTGGATTTTACCGCTTAACAAAATAAGAAATACCAGTGAACAGGCTGCCGCCGGCAATATCCATGGAAAGAACTGAGCGGAAGGAAATACAAAGACTAAAATCAAAAAAGGGAATATCAACAAAGCACCAATGACCAAGATCTGAACCGGGACAATCCATTTTTTAAGTACAGGCTTCTCACTCTTAAAGTAGATTGAAGCAATCATTCGGGCTGTAATGATTGCAATAAAAGGAAGTACAACGTAGATATAATGCGGAAGCTGATATTTTGAAATTCCCAACGCGCAATAGGAAAGAACAAAACCCCCAACCGTTATCATCTCTTGAGCCTCCCCAACACGAAATCTTGCCTTGATTAAGGAGATTGATTGACAAACCAAACCAGTCACAAAAAACAATGTCCAGGGCAACAACCCCCATAACAGATTTTCGAAGAGGAAACTAAAAGACGCATGGTTATTCCACACACTTTCCCCTGTAATGCGACCAAAGCTTTGTGTCCAATAATAAAACCGAAGTCCGGAAACATTTTTCAATCCATTTACTGTTTTCTCGGGATGCGCATCAAATTGTTGATACAATCCAATAGACATGGGTAATAATAAAACAGACAGTAAGAGCAATCCGATTATATACTCCCATTTGAAAATATAATTAAATTGACGCTTCAGTAAAAAATGGATGCCAAATGAAAGAACAGGAACAATAATTGCGATCGGCCCTTTTGCCAACAACCCCAACCCCATTGCGAAAAACCCTGCAACTAAATAGCCCATTTTTTGCGATTGATACCACTCTGACAATAACCAGATTGAAGTGATTACACAAGACATCAAAATTGTATCTGTACGAATATCATTTGTTATCAGAAAATACGCCTGAGAACTTCCTAAAACAAGCGCAGACCAAAAAGCAATGGTTTGTTCATAATACAATCGGGCAAATCTGTACGTTGAAAACAGAGCTAGAATGGCAAATAAGATCGACGGGAATTTATAGGCAAAATTGGTTGCACCGAAGATCGTAATAGAAAGACTGCTCAGCCAAAACAACAAAGGTGGTTTGTCCAAATAATCTTTCCCTTGTTCATAGACCTGTAAATAACTACCACTTTCACTCATTTCGCGACTCATGGACGCATACTGAGACGCATCCACATCCATTGTATCAATACCAATGGAACAAAAATAAATTGCGACTAATAACAAAAAAACGACTGCACTTTTACTCATATCCGAAAGAGTTATCTATACATTTTATACATGGTTTAAGCAACTTCCCTTCCCGTGCTTGCCCGCCATAGCAAATACCAATCTTCACGGGTCATTTTGAAATTCAATGCTTTCTGAGCCAGTCTTATACGCTCGGGATTCGTTGTTCCTAATACCGGATGGATGTTGGATGGATGTAATAAGAGCCAATTCAACAAAATGACATCTGGTGCGCTATTGTATTGCTCAGATAAAATTCGAGCTACCGCAATGATACGACGGTTTCGCTCATCTTCTGTTTCTAAAAACAAATTACCGCCGCCTAAAGGACTCCAAGCCATTGGGATAATTCCTTGTTGCTGACACAGATCCAAAGTACCGTCAACAAAAGGTTCCAGTTGAAGAATGGAGCATTGAATTTGATTCACCTTCAAAGGAAAAACCGAATGAAGCAAATCAACCTGTGATTGCTTAAAGTTTGAAACACCAAAAGCAAGCACCTTCCCACTTTGCTTTAACTGATCGAATGCAACAGCAACCTCTTGTACATCCATAAGCAGATCGGGGCGATGCAGTAAAAGACAGTCCAAATAATCTGTACCGAAATTTTCGAGCGAATTTTCAACGGATGCAATGATGTGCTTTGCAGATGTATTATAGGATTTGATTTTATGTACAGGTCTATTAACGGATACTTTCTGTATTCCACATTTGGTAATAATTTTTATTTGCTTTCGAATGGCTACGTCTTTTTTAAGTACGGCACCAAATGCTTCTTCGGTTGTGTAATCGCCATAGATATCCGCATGATCAAAAGTTGTTACACCGGCATCGATACATTCCTTAATCATACGACCGAATTGATCCGTTGAAAAATTACTCCCCCATGCTCCCCATTTCATGGTGCCTGCAATGAATCTTGAAAATGTTACGCTTGAGTTCATTGTTTATTAGTTTGATCGAAGAAATATCGCTTCTTCAAGTTTTAGATCTCTTTTATAAATATCTTTTCTGAAATTCAGCTTTCCCGCACTATCTACCCAGGTGGTAAAATAAGCAATATAAACGGGGGTTGGATTTTTGATTGCAACAAACAATTCTTTACCGGCAAGCATTGCGGAATCAATTCGAGGCTCCGTCCACTCAGGCTGATCCCGAAGAACATATTGAGCTAGCTTTTTGGGTTGTTCAATCCGAATGCATCCATGACTGAATGCCCTATCATCTTGTTCAAATAATGTTTTTGAAGGCGTATCGTGCATATAAATATTGTGACTGTTGGGAAAAAGAAATTTAACCAGACCCAAAGCATTTTGGGAGCCCGGCTTTTGGCGGATGCTACGCCCATGCCATTCCATGTTATGTTTTCTCAAGTACATTTTATCTCTTCGTAAAGCAGGTAATATTTCTTTTCTCATAATGCCCGGTGGAATATTCCAATAAGGACTGAATACAACAAATTTCAATTTTCCGTTAAAAACGGCTGTTTGGTTGAGTTGTTTACCTACAACCACTTTCATGCTCCAGGCATACCGGTCATTTTCAAAAGCATGAAATCGAAATTCGGGTATATTGATCACAAAATAATTACCACGTAATCTAACCGGAAGCCATCTGCAACGCTCCATATTGATAATAATCTGCCTGATACGGCTCGTTACAGAAACATTCATTTCATCGATCAATTTATCCGTTATGATTCCGGATTCATGATATCCATGCCGCTGCTGAAAGTTTTTTACTCCTTGCAACAGAGATGCATCAAATACAGCTTGGTTATTGTTGTTCAACAGGTCTTCAGTCAGAAACAATCGCTCACGAATTTTAATCAAGATGAGAGAAGAATCTTTTAGTTTGTATTGTTTTCCTTTGGGATACTTGATCTCCGGCCAACCTCCCGCTTGTTCCTGCGATCTTAATTTTTTTAACCAGGATTTCAGCAAGCGGTATTGGATGTAAACAGGTTCGTTTTGCATAAACACATCTGAAGGTCCTTGCAACAGTGAATCCAATATCGCATCGTATGATAGCTTTTTCCGAGGCAAATCCCATTTCAGATCTTTCAATACGGCATCGTTTAAGCCGGTCCAAACAGACTGTGCATAACAGAAATATTGTAATGTAAGCAATAGTTCCACTTCTGTATTGGGCTGATCGAGGGATATCCCCGGTACATCACCGTCCATTAAAGCATGGAAACGTTCGTGATAAAGAATTGGCGTATGCAACCCTTCTTCTTCAACTTGATTGATTTTGTTATATAAGTTTCCTGCATGCTCAATCAATCCATTTTCATCGAACCATGCAAATGCAAATTTTCTGCTACGGTAAAATTGGTAGACGAGTTTCTCAAACGATTTGAACTTGGAATACTGCTTAAAAAACGAGGAAAGTAAAGTACTGTCGAATTTCATTTTGCTTTGTGAGCTGAAACTTCCACGCAAAGACAAGTCGGGACGTAATTGGGTATCAGGAGTTGTATCTTTTTGACTGAATGCTGAAGGCTTCCCGTTTGAATTAGAAGTACAGGAAATGGAGAAGATAAAGCAGGTAAATAACAGAATATTAAAAAGGAAACTGTTTTTCATGGAACCTGTTAAATTATCGAACCATCCATATAAAAAGGCAGCCAGACAAATAACTATGACTACTTAAATTTCATACTTGATGATGTTCACCCTAAAGTTACCTTATTAATAATGCTATCGAAATAAATTATAGCGCAGGATGCAATAGATTGCCCTGAAACCATCCTTCCAATTGATTTTTTTCCCTTCGGCATAGGTTCGACCGTAATAGGAAATGCCAACTTCATAAATACGGATTCCCGGTATGCGTGCAATTTTAGCTGTAACCTCAGGTTCAAAACCAAATCTTGACTCTTGTAATAATAAGGATTGAAGTACTTCCCGTTTGAACATTTTATAACAGGTTTCCATATCCGTTAAATTTAAGTTGGTAAACATATTGGACAACATGGTCAATACCTTGTTACCGATACTGTGCCAAAAGAACAATATACGGTGTGGATTTCCACCCATAAACCGACTTCCATAAACAACATCGGCAAAACCATCCAGGAATGGCTTTAATAATATATTGTATTCATTGGGGTCGTATTCCAGATCCGCATCTTGTATCACAATTAAATCGCCAGTTGCATGACGAATACCGGTATGCAAAGCGGCACCTTTTCCCCTATTGACTTCGTGATTCAAAAACACAAAGGGATGCGATGATTGATTGATGTAACGTTCAATGACCTCCTTCGTATGATCGGTACTACAGTCATTGACGATTAAAATTTCCTTTTGAATATTCAAGAGTAGCTGAACAGCTACAATTTTGTCTAAAATGAATTGAATGGTATCCGCTTCATTATAGACTGGGATAACAATAGAAAGTTTAGAAAATGAAGATTGCATGAATACGAAAATAGCGACTAAATTATGAATGCAGATAGAACAAAAAAACCCCGACTTTTCAGTCGGGGTTGTAATAAATATGGCACCTACCTACTCTCCCGCATTGTTGTGCAGTACCATCGGCCATGAGGGGCTTAACTTCTCTGTTCGGTATGGGAAGAGGTGAACACCCTCGGCAAAAGCACCATAAAAACTTGAATAAGTTAACATATTGGGAAAAGTTGTAATTGCAAGAGACAATTAAAAAAAATTAAAGCTTACGGGTAATTAGTACTACTCGACTTTAATGTTACCATTTTTACATCTGTAGCCTATCAACGTCATCGTCTTTGACGACCCTTAAAAGGAAACTCATCTTAAGGAAGGTTTCACGCTTAGATGCTTTCAGCGTTTATCCTGGCCACACATAGCTACTCTGCACTGCACCTGGCGGCACAACAGATACACCAGCGGTGTGTACGACCCGGTCCTCTCGTACTAAGGTCATGTCCTTTCAATTTCCTAGCGCCCACCACAGATAGGGACCGAACTGTCTTGCGACGTTCTGAACCCAGTTCACGTGCCACTTTAATCGGCGAACAGCCGAACCCTTGGGACCTTCTCCAGCCCCAGGATGTGACGAACCGACATCGA
>CANGQQ010000010.1 GCA_947456025.1 Chitinophagaceae bacterium
CATTGATTGGCATTTTTATATTGTTGATTGACAGTAAATTTTTTGCTGCCACATCCAATTTGCTTTATCTATTGGGTATTGTGTTGATGTTACTGACATTTGTAATTGGAAAGGATATCAGTGGTTCCAGATCCTGGATCTCGCTGGGAGGCGGTTTTAATTTACAGCCTGCTGAGTTGTGCAAGGTGTTTACTTCACTTGCATTAGCCAAATATTTGAGTCGGCAGGATACGGAGTTTAATCAACTGCGTCCGCAAATGATTGCTTTTGCCCTTACCCTGGGACCGGCCCTACTCTCCATTGCGCAAAAGGAACTCGGTTTGGCATTAGTCTATCTTTCTTTTTTTCTGGTTTTGTTTCGTGAAGGGTTACCAGCCAGTTATCTTATTGTTGGCTTTTCGATTGCAGTTTTGTTTGTGGCATCGATTGTCGTAGATCCGAACGTTTTGGCTGTATTGTTAACGGTGGTCGCTGCAGGAGCCATTTACTTCCTGAGCCGTCAAATCAAAAGAAACAGAAGTATTTTGGTGCTCATTGTGGGCTTGTGGTTTTTGGCAGTAGGATTACAGCGCTTTGCCCTTCCGTTTTTATTTGACAAGGTGTTTAAGCCTTATCAGGTGGAGCGTATTTTGGGTATGTTCGGGAAAGAGTATGAGCCACAAGATCCTGAACGCAAGGCAGAACTTGAAAAAGAACTGGCTACGGGTAAAAAGAAGGATCGCAATTACAATGTAAAGCAATCCAAAATTGCGATCGGTTCAGGCGGTTTTTTAGGAAAGGGATTTTTAAAGGGTGTTTCAACGCAAGGCGATTTTGTTCCGGAGCAGCACACAGATTTTATCTTTACGGCCATAGCAGAAAGTTTTGGTTTCTGGGGAAGCGCTTTATTACTGGGTCTTTATTTTGTTTTGCTGATGCGGATCATTAATATGGCTGAACGGCAGCGAAGTGCGTTTTCTCGTGTCTACGCCTACAGTGTTGCCTCGATCTTATTCTTTCATGTATTTATCAATATTTGTATGACCATTGGGCTCATGCCGGTAATCGGTATTACCCTTCCCTTGTTGAGTTACGGAGGCTCATCGCTGGTTACGTTTACCATTCTGATTTTTATTCTGATCCGATTGGATGCCAACCGACAGATGGTTTTACGATAAAAGCGTTTGATTAAAAAGCTGCTCAGCCGATCATTTCCTCAAATTGTTTCCGAAGTTTGCACAATGAAAATAATTCCACTTTCTGAGGGAAGTTTCACTGTTGATGCAACTAAAAAATTTGTTCCCTTCCGGCAAGGGACTGATCGGTTGAATGATCGATCTACCGGGAGTTTGCTCGTGGAAATTCAGCCTTTCGCTGTTGTTACATCGAAAGATGTTATTGTTATTGATGCAGGACTGGGATTCTCCAATGATCAAGGTATTTTGCAATTGCATGAAAATCTCATTCGTGAAGAGATCAACCCATTAGATGTAACTAAAGTCCTGATGAGCCATTTGCACAAGGATCATGCCGGCGGAATCAGCAGGGAAGATACGATGTTGAAACAACGAATGTTAAGTTTTCCCAATGCGCAGTACATCATTAATGAACGCGAGTTTGAGACGGCATGTGCCGGGGCATCGGCTTCCTACAACCCTTCCGATATGCTTGCCTTAAAGCGTAGTGAACAATTGGTGTTGGTAGAGGGGGCCGGCCATATTGATCAGTACATTTATTATGAACATACCGGAGCACATAGTCCCTGGCATCAGGTCTTTAAAATTGAAGAAGAAGGACAACTTGTATTCTTTGGTGGTGACGTGGCTCCACAATTGATTCAGATGAAAACAAGGTTTGTGGCCAAATATGATTTCGATGGGAAACAGGCTGCTGCATTAAGAATGCGCTGGTGGGAACAAGGGTTAAAGGAAAACTGGACTTTTCTTTTTTATCATGATATCAAAACACCTGTATATCCATCGATCAAAACAAGTTCGTAAAAAGGGGTATAAAAAAATAGGCCAATCCTAAAAAGGATCGGCCGTTGCTAACCTATGAAAAACACCTATATACAAAGGTATCAAAATTTAATAATCAATTCCAAAAAAATAATTTAAATTCTTTTTCGATGTTGTAACATTGGCTTGTCTGGGCGATTTTTTAGCTGATTTAATAATACGCCTCTGAATTCTCTCTCTGCCTGAAACAATTTGTTCATTCTGGGTTGGCCGATCACAGCTTTGAACCGATCCCTGTAATTCTTTCTGATGTCGATCATTTTTTGTTCCCGTTCAATTTCGTCCATGTCCGGATTGTTACGATGTTGCATCCATACGCCACGCATATCCCGTTTGTACTCATTGAAAACCGGCCAAAATTTCTGTGCTTCATCCGGTGTCAATTCCAGTTTCCGGCTGATAAAAGCAATCTCAAGCGCCTGAATTTTTTCTTCCCGTTTGGGGTCTGGTTGAGGAGGTTCCTGTGCATGTACGAAGAAGCTTGCGCAAAGCAGCATCAGGAGGAGAAATGTTTTTGAGTTCATAGTGAGTTCTTTATAGTTCGGGTTATTGTTTAATTATTTGTTGTAACATTTGTATCTAAGTTGTACAAAAATGTATCTACGACTTCTGTGTTGAAATAATCGCTCTCTTCCGGTAAATGATTGCTGTTAACCATTGCGCGTATTGTTTCAGCATCTTTGATATCGGTACTTATTTGCAGATAATGGATGATGTCGCTTTCATTGACCTGAGCCAGCAACGTTTCAAATTGTTCCTCTGTTTTGATTTGCATTGCAGTGCTTACAGCGGAGTCGCTTGCCGTGTTACTTTCTTTCAATAAATAAAAAGCGCCGAATGTCATCATAAAGATCAGTGTTGCTGCTGCTGCAAAATGGGACCACGTAAATTGTTGACTGAACGAGAGTACGCGGGTTGTTTGTTTGTGGATTGTTTTTGTCGAAAGGGTTGTCAGGGCTTCATCAAAATAGGTTGGCGACGTTGTGAATACATTTGTTTTTGGGATCGAAGCAATCAACGGTGAAATTAATTGCAGTTCTTGATTTTCAGTTTCTGGTTCAGTCTGCAGGATTCGTTTTAAAATGGTGTCGGGAAATTGTTCAAAATATCCTTCCGGGATCTTCATTGGATTCATGCCCTTGACACCATTTAATAATTCTGTTGAAATGGGCTCGTTTGATGTTGCAACATCAAATAATGCCGCAGCATTCGTTTCAAAATAGTTATCGGGAACAGAAAACGGGTTCACTTTTATTTGCAGGGCTAAAAGCGGACTTATGGCGTATAATTCTCTATATGTCTCAGAATGTTGATTCATGACTGTTGTTGGACTAATAATTAGGTTTTGGGTTTAATGATTGAGTATAAAGGCTTCTATTTTTTTTACTGCATGGTGATAGCTTGCTTTTAAGGCGCCCTGACTGGTATCGAGTACTCTGCTCATTTCCTCATACGGCATTTCGTCGTAGTAGCGCAAATTAAAAACAACTCTTTGTTTATCAGGAAGTTGTTGAATTGCTAATTGTAGTTTCCATTCCGGTTTGTTCGCGTCAAAGTGTTTGTCGGCCTTGATGGTTTCGCTAAAACCTGACGCCGAACCATCAATTGAAAGTGTTGCTCGTTTTTTTTGCTGCTCCAGAAAGGTGAGGCATTCATTGGTTGCAATTCTGTAGAGCCAGGTATACAGCTGACTGTCCTGCCTGAACTGTTCCAAGGCTTTCCATACTTTGATGAACACATTTTGCATGACATCATTGGCATCTTCATGTTCAATGACCATTCTGCGTATATGCCAGTAAATTCGTTCCTGGTATTTTTTGATGAGCTGCGTAAAAGCCTTTTCCTTTAAGGATGGAATTTTAAATTGATCCAATATTTCTTTGTCGTCCGGTTGCATCATAAGTGGTAGATAAAGGTAACGGTAACAGGAACTAAAAAAACCCATCGGTAAGACGGGTTTGTGATGAAAAAGTTTAAAAGCCGGGATTTATTTTCGTGCAATTGCTTTTTCGGCTGCGGCTACAATATTTTCAGGTTCCAGACCATACTTTTTGAGCAATTCGGTTGGTTTGCCACTCTCGCCAAAAGAATCATTGACCCCCACATATTCAATGGGAACCGGACAAAAACGGCTTGCAACCTGAGCAATACTGTCACCTAGGCCACCAATAATATTGTGCTCTTCACACGTAACGGCACATTTTGTCTTGGATAGTGAACGTATAACAGCTTCTGAATCAAGCGGTTTGATGGTATGAATGTTAATGACTTCGGCATGAATGCCTTTTTCTTCGAGGCGCAGTCCTGCTTGCACGGCCTGCCATACCATATGACCACAGGCGAAAATCGAAACATCGGCTCCTTCGGATAAAAACTGTGCTTTTCCGATGACAAAGGAATCTTCCGGACTGGTAAATATCGGCCAGGAGGGGCGTCCAAAACGCAGATAAACCGGACCTTGATAATCGGCTATCGCCATCGTAGCTTGCTTGGTTTGATTGTAATCACAAGGAACAATTACCGTCATTCCCGGCAGCATTTTCATAAGTCCGATATCTTCCAGAATTTGGTGTGTAGCACCATCTTCTCCCAACGTAAGACCGGCGTGTGATGCACAGATCTTTACATTTTTTTCGCTGTATGCAATGGACTGACGTATTTGATCATAAACCCTTCCCGTACTGAAGTTGGCAAAAGTAGTCGTGTAAGGTATCTTCCCTCCAATGGTGAGACCTGCCGCTACTCCCATCATATTGGCTTCGGCAATGCCACATTGAATAAAGCGCTCCGGAAACTCTTTCATAAACTGATTGAGTTTCAATGAACCGGCCAGATCTGCCGTTAAGGCCACAATATTTGGATTTTTACGTGCTGCTTCAACAATGCCGTCACCAAAACCGCTGCGTGTATCCTTATTGCCGGAAACCTTGATGTCTTTTAATGCCATTTTGAACTATTTGATGGAGTTTGTAATTAGTGGCGCAAAGAAAAGGGAAAGTTTTGAGTTGCAATAAAAAAATCAGCGTTATCAATACACAATCCGAGTGACGCCTCAATTGAGGCTACTTTTTTGATTTTTGTACAATTCCTCATCTTTCTTCAGGTTCAATTCCCATTGCCAGGCTGTACGCATCATATCGTCTAAATTGTACTTTGTATCCCATCCTAAACTCGTTTTGGCCTTATCGTTGTTGGCATAGGTTGCAACCACATCACCCGGTCTTCTGGGGCCAATGACGTAATTCAACTTTACCCCCGATACTTTTTCAAAAGCTGTTATAGCTTCCAGTACCGTTACTCCGTTTCCGGTTCCCAGATTGAACACTTCACAGCGTGTAGTATTTCTTCTCTGGATCAGGTAGTTCAAAGCCAGTGTATGTGCATGCGCCAGATCGCAAACATGAATGTAGTCCCGTACACAGGATCCGTCTCTGGTATTGTAGTCATTCCCATGAACGGTCATTTGATCGAGTTTGCCAATAGCGGTTTGTGTAATGGCTGGAACTAAATTTTGCGGTCGCCCTACAGGCAGCTCCCCGATGATACCACTTGGATGTGCGCCTACCGGGTTGAAATATCGTAGCAATATTGCTGTTGTTTCAATGCTTTTGACCGTTTCGCCTACAATCTGTTCGCCCATCTGTTTCGTATAACCGTAAGGACTTTCAGCCGGTTTGGGATCCGTTTCTTCTGTAACGGGTATTGCATCCGGATTTCCGTAAACGGTGCAAGAAGATGAAAAAACAAAATGAGGGATTTTGAAATCTTTCACACACTTCAGCAAGTTGATCAACGACATCAGATTGTTCTCGAAATAGAGCAATGGTTGTTCCACACTTTCGCCAACAGCTTTATACGCGGCAAAATGAATGACACCGGCAATGTCCGGATTCTCCTGAAATACGGCATACGTATCGTCGTAATTACAGAGATCGACTTTGTACACTTTGATTTTTTGCGACAGGATTTTTTCGACACCTTCCAATATACGTGGATTGGACCGGGAGTAGTTATCAATATTAATGACCTCATAGCCATTCTGGATCAGATCGATAATCGTATGCGATCCAATAAATCCACTTCCACCTGTTACAAGAATTTTTTTCATGTCTTCCAAATTAGAATGTTAACACCGATATACTGTTGAGCCGTCTTTTTATCCTCGGTTGGATCTTTTAAAGATGTGGCTTTAGGTGATTTGTTGCTTTTACTGAAGAGCTATTCTTTAATTAAATTCATAAGATATTGACCGTAACCGCTTTTCAACAAGGGTTTGGCCAATTCTTTTAATTGTTCGGTTGTTATAAAGCCTTTACGCCATGCGATTTCTTCGATACAGGCAATTTTAATTCCTTGTCTTTGTTCAATAACCTGTACAAACTGTGAGGCCTGCATGAGGCTGTCAAAAGTACCTGTATCCAGCCAGGCCGTTCCACGATCCAGAATGGACACTTTTAGTTTACCTCTCTTCAGGTATTCTTTGTTGACATCTGTAATTTCATATTCGCCTCTGGGGCTGGGTTTCAATTCTTTTGCAATTTGCACGACATCATTGTCGTAGAAATAGAGTCCGGGGACGGCATAATTGCTTTTGGGTTGTGTCGGTTTTTCTTCAATGCTGAGCGCGTTAAACTGTTCATCAAATTCCACAACTCCGTAACGTTCCGGATCACTCACATGGTAAGCATAAATAATTCCGCCATCGGGATTGGTGTTATTGGAGAGCAATTTCCCAAGTCCGCTGCCGTAAAAAATATTATCACCCAATACCAATGCGACTTTATCATTTCCTATAAATTTTTCGCCAATTACAAAAGCCTGCGCCAGCCCATTAGGTGTAGCTTGTTCTGCATATTCAAAATGAACGCCCAATGTTTTACCATCTCCCAGCAATCGTTTGAAAAAAGGAAGGTCATGAGGGGTTGAGATGATCAGGATCTCTTTAATTCCGGCCATCATCAAGATACTTAGAGGGTAATAAATCATGGGCTTATCATAGATGGGCATGATTTGCTTACTGATGGCATACGTGATAGGATGTAATCGGGTACCTGAGCCGCCGGCTAAAATGATTCCTTTCATAAAAAATCTAGTTGAAATAAAATGAACAAAAAAGCGGATGAAGTTTTTCATCCGCTTTGCTAAAATAAGGGAAATATTTTACAAGAATAAACTCGTGATCCAATAAACAATTGCAGCGAGCAATCCGCTTACGGGAATCGTCAAGAGCCAGGCCCACAAAAGATTGGTGGTTACGCCCCATCGAACGGCACTCAACCGTTTTGTGGCACCCACACCAATGATCGAGCCGGTGATGGTATGTGTGGTTGAAACAGGAATTCCCATTTGACCGGTAAAAAACAACGTAAATGCGCCTGCAGTTTCTGCCGCAACGCCCTCTAAGGGGGTAACCTTTGTAATTTTTGTACCCATGGTTTTGACGATTTTCCAACCGCCGCTGAGTGTGCCCAATCCAATGGCAAGGTAACAGGCGATCGGCACCCAGTTGGGTAATTGCCCAAAGTCCTGAATGCTGCCATTGGCGATTAATGCAGCTCCAATGATTCCCATTACTTTCTGTGCGTCATTGCCACCATGACCTAAACTAAAGGCAGCGGAACTAAACAATTGAAGGCCTTTAAACATCTTGGCAATACGATAGGATGTAGGGGTCTTGATTTTTTCTGTATAGAGATACACAAGGCAAAAGAAGATGGACGTAGCAATAATGCCCCATACGATCATGGAATTATCCGCTTTTTCGATATTCTTTGCAAAGGCTTTTTCGATATTGAATTTTTCAATTTTTGTTTTAACCGTGTGTAGGTTTTTTTCCTTGATAGGGTAAATCGCATTCATACTTGCAAGAGCGCTGTCCAGTGTGATTTCCTTGTTGACATAAAACTTCAGCGGTTCTTTGTATTTTTCGGTGAGTTCTTTGGCTTTCTTGAACTCATCTTTCGCGCTTTTACTGGCAATTGCATCTGCTTCCAGAATTAAATAGTCATTAGCATTGCGTACTTCATCTTTCAGTTTGCTCACTTCAATATCCTTCAGCCAGCCACTTTCATAAACTTGCTTTGCAATAGCGGATGCCCCCAAGACATCGTAATTCTCTACGAGCGGTTTTACATGATTGTATACAGCAGTAGCCTTTTCCAGTTTTTTGATCGCTACACTATCGTCAGGTTTTGCAGCAACCTCTTTCTTGTACTTATCAATTTTGTAAAACTTTTGTGTGTTTTCCAACATCTTATTGTTCTCGAATACATCAAACAATAAAACGGTCAGGTAAGTGACGAACGCAATAATGGCAAAACGAAGCCATAGGTTACGCATGATAGTAACGATGGTGATAAACCAGGATATCAGCATCCCTATCAAAGGGGCTAATACAATAAAATACAATGTTTGAAGTATGGTTTTGCTTTCGACAATTTTAGCCCAGGAGATATCAAAACCATTGATCATAATGGCATGTGTGATTGCTGCTCCGGCAAATCCTCCAATTAAAGTATGAGATGATGATGAGGGGATCCCGTACCACCACGTGAGCAAGTTCCAGCAAATAGCTGCGATAAGTCCGGCAAAAATAACCGGCAAGGTGATGAATTCTTTTTGTACCGTTTTGCTGATGCTGTTTGCAACGGCATGGTCTTTAAAAATCCAGTAGGCTGCGAAATTGAATAGCGCTGCCCAAAGTACTGCCTGAAAGGGCGTTAATACTTTTGTGGAAACCACTGTGGCAATGGAGTTCGCAGCGTCGTGAAAACCATTGATGTAGTCAAAAACCAGCGCCAGAATAATAATAATGATTACTAAACTCATATGAAACGATTTACGGACCTCTGATTAGGCGTATTTAACAATGATCGATTCAATTACATTGGCGGCATCTTCGCATTTATCCGTTGCAATTTCCATTACTGTGAAGATCTCTCTCTTTTTGATGACTTCTTTGGCATCAGATTCCGTTGCAAAAAGATTGAGGATCGCAGCATCAAATTCATCGTCTGCCTGATTTTCGATACTGTTGACGCGTACCAGTGAGTCCGTAATTTGACGCATGTTTTTCATGTTACGCAATTCAATGATCGCACTGTGAATATTTTCGGCACCCATCAAAATTAAATCGCTCATTTTGCGGAAATTACTTTGCATGGGATCAACTTTATAGAAGATGATTTTTTTAGCTGAAGCAAATATATAGTCGGCCACATCATCCAGAGAAGATGCTAAATAGTGGATGTCTTCACGATCGAACGGCGTAATGAAATTCCGGCTTAATTCCGTAAATATGTTGTGTGTGAGTTCATCATTTTTGTGCTCCAGATCTTCAATCTGTAAAAGCAGTTTTTCTCTTACTTCAGGATTCGGTTCGTTGACCAATTGTTTCAGAAGTTTACCCATTTCAACGACTTTTCCCGCAACATCTTCAAATAAGGTATAAAACACGCGGTCTTTGGGAAGAAAAATTTTCATGAATGAATTAAAAGCGCTCATGTTGGATAATTTTTGGCAAAAGTACCTTTAATGCTGCGTCTGTCGGTCCTTAACAAAGAGTTAATAATTTCTTAACATTGGAGTTCTACATTTGCCGCGCTTAAGGAAAATTTGTCATGACTCTATTATTGAAAGGAACTACCGCATTGCCGTGGTTTCAGCCTCTCGTCTCTGTTTCTAAATTACTAAAGCCCCTAGTGGGGATTGCCGAATGTCCGGCATTTCGGTTGTTTCCCTACAGCCGAAAAGGTGATTATATCGCAACTTTCACAAGCCGCGCATACTCGCTCCTTTTAAGAGTATAGCATATCGGTCTGTTCAATGGCTGTTTTCATAGTTGGACCCTTCCAAAGGGTCTGATATTCAACTTGATTCATTCGTAGTTCAAATTCGATATGCTTTCCGGAATGTTCCGGTACACTCACATAATACTTTAAAACAATGAAATATATCTTTTTAGCCCTTTTGTTGCTCCCAACTTTAGCAATTTCTCAGGTCAATGCAGTGGATCAAAAGGCACCCGCAACATCGAAATGGTATGATAAATTATCCATTCGTGGTTACATGCAGATCCGGTACAACAGATTGTTGGAAACAAATGAAAACTTAGGTTGTGAGCAATGTGATCGTTCCTGGGGTAAAGACGGGGGTTTTTTTATCAGAAGGATGCGGATCATCTTTTTTGGACAAATTCACAAAAATGTATATCTGTATATACAGCCTGATTTTGCCAGCAGCCCCTCAACTGACCGGCTCCACTTTGGTCAACTCAGAGATGCTTACCTTGATCTTGGTGTAGATAAAGACAATGAATTCCGATTTCGCATCGGACAAAGTAAAATACCTTATGGTTTTGAAAATATGCAGTCAAGCCAAAACAGATTGGCGTTGGATCGAAATGATGCATTGAACAGTGCTGTTGCAAACGAGCGTGATTTAGGGGTGTTTTTTTATTGGGCGCCTAAGAATAAAAGGAAATTGTTTTCAAGTCTCGTCAATGATGGTCTAAAGGGGAGTGGTGACTATGGGATTTTTGCATTTGGTGTCTATAACGGACAAACAGCCAACAATCCCGAATTAAATAATGAGCCTCATATGGTAGCCCGTTTAACCTGGCCTCACGAATTCAACAATCAAATAATAGAAGGTGGTATTCAGGCCTACAAAGGAAAGTTTGTAGTTCCGAGGGCAAATCTGTCATCCGGTGTGAAGACAATTTCAAACTTAAATTATCTGGATGAACGTATTGCCGCTTCTTTTGTTTTGTATCCTAAGCCTTTTGGTATCCAAACGGAGTATACTTTCGGAAGAGGTCCGGAATTTAATAAAGTAACCGATTCCATTGAAGTAATGCCCTTGCAGGGAGGTTATATCCAGTCGTGTTATTACATTAAAGTTAAAAATCAAGTCCTCATCCCGTTTGTCAAATACCAGTATTACGACGGGGGCAAAAAACACGAGCGAGACGCACGCAGTTACAAGGTGAATGATCTGGAAATTGGGGCAGAATGGCAACCGTATAAAAATTTCGAACTTGTTGTCAATTATACGATCTCCAACCGCCGCTATGAAGATTTCCAGAAACAGAACAATTTTCAGTCCGGAAGACTTTTGCGCATTCAAGCACAAGTAAATTTCTAAAAGCGTTTGATTTTCATCTGGTTATTCGCCAGCCAGCCCTGGATTTAGGTTAGTGGAGGATGTTTTATCCTTTCCACGCGCTTTGTGATCTGGGTAATGGCTTTAGTCTAATTCCTTGCGCTGTGGGGTCTCCAATATAGATACGTAACATTGCCTTAACATACAGGTAACAGGAGCGTAACATTCCATTTACAACGGCTTAACATTGTCATGGTTTCTTTGCATATCAATTTTTGAATATGCAAAGGATTACTTACTTGGGCGTTGTAACGCTGTTTGTGCTTCTCTTTTCAGCGTTTTCTTCTTTTTCTCAACCTCTGTTACAAATGAATGGAAGGGTTGTTAATGCGAAAAACGAACCTGTAGGAGGCGCCTCTATTCAGGCACAGGGCAAATCAAGAGTTGTTGCGGCAGATGTGGAGGGTCGGTTTGTGTTGAACCTGGAGCCGGGCAAAAAATACACGCTAACAGTTTCAGCTATCGGATTTAAAACCAAGGAAGTTGCTGAAGTTGAAGTAGTGGCCGGTGCAGAGAATAGTTATACGTTTGTTTTGGAAGTAGCAGCAAAGGATGTGGGTGAAATTATCATTCGCAGTACTGCAAAAAAAGAAAATACAGCCGGTTTGCTGAATTTTCAACGGAACAATACTTCGTTATCCAGTGGTTTGAGTGCTGATTTCATTCGAAGAACACCCGATAAAAATACAGGTGAAATCTTAAAACGGGTCAGTGGAGCGTCCATTCAGGATAACAAGTTTGTTGTAATACGTGGCTTGAGTGATCGCTACAATCAGGCGATGATCAATGGCGCTCAACTGCCTTCATCGGAGCCGGATAAAAAGGCGTTTTCGTTTGATGTAATTCCGTCTCAGTTAATCGATAATATCATTATTAACAAAACCGCAACTCCTGATGTAACCGGTGAATTTGCAGGGGGCTTGGTACAAATTACAACCAAGGATATCCCCAGTTCCAGTTCATTGAATCTGGGGTTTGGTCTGGGTTTTAACACGCAGTCGGTTTTTAAAACTTTTACAAGCAATCCGCGCGGTTCCAATGATTGGTTGGGGGTTGATAATCAACGAAGCCTGCCATCGGCTTATCCGCAGAAATACAATGATTTTCTGAAGTTAAGTACAGCCGAACAAACTGCCATTGTTAATTCCTTTCGTGATGACGTATGGCGGGAGCAAAATACAACGGCTGGCCCTATTCAGTCCTATAATTTAACCTGGTCGAATGTCTTGCGCGGTAAAAAAGGAGGCGCTTTTGGATCTGTACTTGGAATTACATACAGAAACGCTCGGTTGATTTTTAACGCAACGAAAGCATTGTATGAAAAAGATGGCCAACAGGCGTTTTTTGATTACAACGACCAACAGAACAGATACAGTACGAATGTTGGTGCCATTGCAAATATTGCCTGGTCCAAAAAGAAAACAAAAATTGCATTCAAGAACTTATTTAATCAATTACTCGAAGACAATTATTACACCCGCAGCGGGATCAATACAGAGAATCTGCAAGATGTATTGATGCGTTCATCGGTGTTGAATCAACGTTCTTTGTTTTCTTCTCAATTAGAGGGTACACACAAACTGGGGGGGCAACTGAATGCTTCCTGGAATGTGAATTATTCAATGAACCACAAACAACAGCCTGACCTGCGTGTGCTCACCTATGGCCGCACGTTGGGAACGAATACCCCCTTTCAAGCGAATCTTCGTGGAAACAATACCAACCGCTTTTTCAGCAATTTGAAAGATCAGGCTTTCGGATACAATGCATCGCTTTCCTATAATTTCATGGTTGGAGCACAAAAGCAGACCGTTAAAATTGGGGGAAGTTCTACTGTTCGTTTCAGAGACTTCAAAGGATTCATATTTGGGTTTAACGAACCGGCAGATTTAGCGCTTCTGACTTTGCCCTACGATCAAATATTTTCAAAATCTAATTTTAAATCCGGAGGGTTCCAGTTGTCAACAGCGCTTCAAAATCCACAAGATCAATATTTTGGGATTTCTGCTCTGAATGCGGCCTATGTGATGTTTGATAATAAGCTTACGGATCAATGGCGTATTGTATGGGGTACAAGGGTTGAACATTTCGAACAATTTCTGAAGTCGAACCAGCAAGGAACAGATAAGGCTGTTGTGATCAACACTGAAAAACTCGATTTTCTTCCATCTTTGAATATTACTTACAGTCCCACAACTAAGATCAATGTTCGCGTTGCTGCATCGAGAACTGTAGCACGGCCCGAATTCAGGGAAATTGCACCATTTGCCTTCTTTGATTTTGAAACGATCGCCTCTACTGCAGGGCAACCCGGATTACAACGCAGCAGTATTTTGAACGGCGATTTGCGCTTCGAATGGTATCCTAAGGCAGGTGAAGTACTTTCGGCCGGAATTTTTTATAAAGATTTCACCAATCCGATTGAGTTGCGTTTGAACAGCGCCAGTGTGGCAACGCGTCGTCAATACGAATTCCAAAATGCTGCAAGTGCCACATTGTATGGAACGGAGGTTGAATTTCGTAAAAATTTGTCTTTTATCACAGCGTCGAAAGGATGGCTCGAACGGTTTTATTTTACCGGTAACATCTCATTGATTCTTTCGGAAGTTTTACTGAGCAATACAGATGCCTCCGGAAATCAGTTGGCGTCCACAAAGCGTCCTTTACAGGGGCAATCGCCCTACCTGGTTAATGCAGGTTTTCAATATGATTCAAAATCGGGAACCGGAGTTTCACTTTTTTACAACCGGGTAGGACAACGTTTGACGTTGGTTGGTAATGCTGATTTTGGTGATATCTATGAGCTGCCCCGAAATTTGATAGATTTTCAAATTTCACAGAAAGTCATGAAAGGAAATGGAGAAGTTCGGTTGAATATCAGCGATGTACTCAACCAGGTCGTTGCAACCTATGAAAACAGAAATTCGAGTAAAGCGTATCAAAAAGATGTCGATCGTACGTTCAGTTCCTTCAGACCCGGGACAACATTTTCGATCGCATTTTCATACAATTTCAATTTAAAAGGAAAATAAAAATCTAAAAAGAAAACAATGAGAAAGATTTCATGGATTTTCATCACAGTTATGCTTGTGAATTTGACTGCATGTATTAAAGTGAACATTGATGATTCCGTAACGAATGTAGGT
Organism: Chitinophagaceae bacterium; assembly: GCA_947456025.1. Lineage (GTDB taxonomy): Bacteria > Bacteroidota > Bacteroidia > Chitinophagales > Chitinophagaceae > Lacibacter. The sequence continues at coordinate 14,306 of CANGQQ010000010.1, forward strand.
GGTGGCGGTACCGGATCTACCTTACAGGAGAAGTTCATCAGTTCTAAAGTAATATCAGGGGTCATCAACGAAAGTGTTGAATTACCTAAAGGAAAATACACGTTGAAAGGATATGTGTACATCAACAACCGCGCTCGTTTAACTATTGCAGCTGGTAGTGTTATTGTGAGCGATCTGGTGAACAAAGGGGCTTTGATTGTTGAGCAAAACTCCCGTTTGATCGCAGATGGTACAGCTACTGAACCGATTGTGTTTACCTCTGGTAAGCCGGCCGGCGAACGTAAGCCCGGTGATTGGGGTGGAATCGTTTTACTGGGGAATGCACCAACCAACCGTTCAACAACGCCGATTATTGAAGGCGGTATTAATGCGGTATATGGAGGAAGTTTAGCGAACGACAACAGTGGTATCCTGCGTTATGTACGTATAGAATATGCTGGTATTGCAGCTGATCCTAACTCAGAAATTAATGGTTTAACGCTTGGCGGTGTGGGCAACGGTACCATCATCGAAAATGTTCAGGTTTCTTACGGGAATGACGATGCTTTTGAATTCTTTGGCGGCACCGTAAATTGTAAAAATCTGATTGCATTTGCAACCGCTGATGATGACTTTGATTTTGATTTTGGTTATGTAGGTCGTATTCAGTTTGGAGTTTCTTTACGTGATCCTTTGTTTGTTGACGGTGGCGATGCAGGAAATGGTATTGAATGTGACAATGATGGATCAGGAACTGTTGCAGGTCCTCGTACACGTCCGGTATTAAGCAATTTTACTTTCGTTGGACCTAATGATGCTCCGGGTACATTAGCCAATCATAATTTCAATACACGTTTTCGCCGCTCTACTCATTTTGTCTTGGTTAATTCCATTTTGATGGGCTATCAGGATGCGGGTTTTCAATTTGAAAGTGATTCAACTGCTGCTGCTTATTTGGATGGTCGTTCGATTTTTAAGAATAATTTGGTTCATGCTGTTGCAAGTCCCTACAGAGTGTCTTCTGCTACATTAACCAATGCTACTGATGTAAAGACAAAGGCGGAAAGCGAAGGTTGTATTACTTATACCAATGCGGGTGATATTCAGTTGACATTACCTTTCAGCTTATCGGCTCCCAACTGGATGCCGATTGTTGGAAGCCCTGCTTTAAGTGGTGCCAATTTCACCGGATTAACCGGCTTTACAACTGTTACTTATCGCGGTGCATTCGGTACCGATAACTGGACGACTAATTGGACGAGCTTTACACCACAGACCAATAGTTATTAATACGATTAATACAACTGAAAAGTCCGATCTCTGATCGGACTTTTTTATTTTGATTGATGTTTTAAGGAGCGTAACCGTAAGCTATTATATAGGATTCATGCTCCAGTTCGGGTGCCAGTTTCCCGATAGGCAGATCTTCTTTTTGCGGAGTTGGTTCGCAAATTGAATAGGTTTTTCCGTTGTAAAGGATGGGTTTGCCAATGGGTTTGTCTAAATTAACAGCAATTGTTACATGTTTGGGATAGACCAAAACGATCATGGGTCGTTTGTAAATTTCCTTGACCAGATAAAAAAACAAGGCAGCCCGGTCTTCGCAATCGCTCTGTCCATAAATGAGTGTTTCTTCCGGCGACATTCTTTTTTCTTTTCCAAAAGCTGTTTCATCGGGTTCAAATAAAAAGGCATATCTGGTGAAATGCATTAAAAAATCGATTCCATTTCGGGTTTTCATGCCTTTAACTTTTTTCTTCAGGTCGGGGATTAAGGAGCCATAGGTTTCCTTGCTGAGCGGAATATTGAATTGCAAGGCATAATCTACAACGGGGTAATTTTTAAATATTGTTTTGATCTGTGGGTTCAGCTTTACTTTAAAATGATATTCGCTTTCGTAATATTGAAATTGAATTTCCTTTTCTTTATAATCCGTTTGTTTAAAGTCGGGTAGTTGTGAAACCTTATAGGAAAACGACTTGCAAAGTTCCTGTTCCTTAATCTGGATGTCAATGAATGCTTCGCTTTTAAAATCTATATTCCCGTAATCATGGTAGTTTAAACAAACAAATTGACGATTTCCTTTGATTCGTATCGGAAGATTGTATACCGTTTCATCACTGGCAACATAAAACAGCAATTTGGTGTTGCTGAGACTGAGTAAAGTGCGGTATCCCGATTTGGAAAGCAAATACCATTTGTATAGTGTATACCTGTAATAGTTTTCCGATTTTGGACTCAGTGCCTGTGCTGTTTTTCGAATCAACTGATAATAGAGCCAGTCGTCGTATTTGTTGTTTTCTTTGTGTTCTTTTAAGGAATCGGCAATGGAAGAAAAGCCGGAGCGTTCTAGTGCTGCATAAAATTCCAGTACTTGTTCGTTTTGTAATGTTTCCGGTATTGAAACCAACATGGAAGGCTGCATCGTGAGATGGATCGTATCTCCGTAAAACTCAAATGAAACATTCGAAGATTGAGCATGCCCTCGGAGGCTGATCAAGCCTCCAAAAAATACAAGCATTAGTATAGGATAAACGATTTTCATGCTAAAAGTCTACCTGAATATAAGAAAAAATAATTACAAAGCGAAAGCAGGCAGACGTTTGAAGGCAAACGGAGTTGTATTTCATTAACAAATCCGTAATATTCCCGTAAACATCGCGTAACAATGGGGCATTAATTTACAACTCATTTCGGTTGTTGGCTTGAACGATTTGAGAACAGGTTTTCCTTAAGCAAGTTACCTTTCTCGTCACCCTCTTTTTTGAGGGTGATTTTTTATGTATTAAAGTCGAACGGTGTTATTTCGTTTTTTCATCCAGGGTAAATCCAAAGGTAGAGCCCACATCCAGTGTGCTACGGACGTGAATGTTTTGTCGATGGGCTTCTATGATGTGTTTGCATATAGCAAGGCCCAACCCGCTTCCTCCTTCTTTGCGGCTTCTGGCCATGTCGGTTCGGTAAAAGCGTTCAAAAATTCTGGAGAGGTGTTCCTCTGCAATTCCGTAACCATCGTCGCTGATTTCAACTAAAACAGAAGGGTCTTCTGTTCTGTAACAACTGAATACGATCGAGCCGCCGTATTTACCATATTTGATGGCATTGTCTACCAGATTGATCAAGACCATCCGGATTTTTTCTTTATCGGCAAACACCACCAGCGGAAGCTCACTTCCTTTCTTTATGGACAGTTTGATGTTTTTTTCGGTGGCTTTGATGGAAAGTGCTTCATATACTTCACGGATTAGGGTTTGAATGATGAAGTTCTCTTTTTGCAATTGTAAAACACCGCTTTCCAGTTTTGAGATTTCATCCAGATCACCCACCAGATTGACCAGGCGTTCAATGTTTCTGGATGTATTGGTCAGGAATTTTTTACCCAATTCTTCATTCTGCATAGCTCCGCTTAGTAGGGTTTCCACATAACCCTGAATGGCAAAAATGGGCGTCTTTAATTCATGACTTAAATTCTGTAAAAATTCTTTTCTGTATTGTTCATTTTGTTTCAGTCGTTCGATTTCGCTTTTTTTCTGTTCGGCCCATGTTTCCACTTCTTTGCTTACTTCTTCCAGACTTTTTGTTGGCAAAAGTGAAGTATTGAAAAACTCTTCCCGTTTGGTCGCCTTGGTTTGAGCGATGATCTTGTAAATGATTTTGATTCTGCGGTAAATGAACCGTTCCGTGAAATAGCGAATTAAAAAATAACTGACGAGAAATAATGAAATGGTTGAAATAAGGGCCACCCACAGATTTCGGATAAAGTAATAGTTCGCAATGCCGGCCAGTAAGGAAATGGCCAAGGCGTTGATGGCGGCGATCTGAAATGGAGAAAGTTGTTGCTTGTTGAGCATAGTCAATACCGAACGATTTTTATTCGGCATTGCTAAGATAATAAGGTCTAAGCAGCCGAAAGTTCAAATTTATACCCAACACCTTTCACTGTTTTAATACAATCCTCTTCCAGTTTTTGTCTGATTTTCCGAACATGTACGTCAATGGTACGATCACCTACAATTACTTCTGTTCCCCATACCTGACTTAAAATTTCGTGCCGTAGGAATACGCGGCCGGGACGGGATACCAAGAGCGCTAACAGTTCAAATTCCTTTTTAGCGAGTGCAATTTCGCGACCCTTATATTTCACGGAATATTGTTCTTTGTCAATCTGCAATTCACCAACTTTCAAAATGGTTTCATCGCCACGAAACGTACGCCTTAAGAGTGCATTTACACGACTGATAAATACTTTGGGGCTGATGGGTTTGCTGACATAATCATCGGCCCCCATTTCCAGTCCTTTGATATGACTCGATTCGTCGTTTAAGGCCGTAAGGATCAAAATAAGGGTGTCTTCAAATTCGGGTTTGCTCCTTAAGATTTTACATACATCCATCCCGTTGCGTTTGGGCATCATGACATCCAACACAATCAAATCGGGTTTTTCTTTGTATGCTATTTCTAAGGCTTCCTCACCGTCTTTTGCTTTTAGAACCCGGAATCCCTCTGCGGTTAGATTGTATTCCAGTATTTCAAGAATGTCCGGTTCGTCGTCTGCAATGAGTATTTTCTTTGATCTTGAATCCATTGGAAATTATTAACACAAAAGTAGAAGGCTGCCCGTTAACATTTTAAGAAGTAATATTATATAATTGTTAACGCTTTTGAATCACAAATTGCTTGTTTTTCATGACAGCGGATCATTTGGTTGGCAATCTATTGAAAATTTGAAAGTATTTTTGAGTTTATGATACGTTTCTTTTTAACGGTGATACAGTTTTTTTTGATCATTACGGTAAGCGGGCAAACAATTGCTTCGTTTGATACCAATCATGTTCAAATTCCTGTAACACGTCATATTTGGCATGAAAATCTGGACAAGGAACAGAAGCGGACTGATAAACTTGACGGTAAAATGGATCAGTTTTTAAAACTGACTTCAAGCGAAGATCTGAATATACAAATCACCGATGCCATTTTTCGACAAACAGACGAATTACAACAAAAAATTGAACGACTGCCACTCGATAACAATTCAAAAATCGGGTTTCTTCGCAGTTTAAAGGAACTGTTACAATCCTATGCTGCTCAAACACGTTCCAACAAAGCCATTGCTCCGTATGCTCCGTTGTTGATCGAATATTTTGATAAATGCATGATGCGGATTCTGAATCAAGAATCCTTGTTGCCTGTATTTGAGCAACTGCATTATGTCCCCGGCGAATTGCTTGCCGCTGTTTTTACTCAAAACAAAGACGCATCGGCGATCGCGCGACTTGTGTTTTTAAAGAAAACACAAGAAAATCCTGCTGCGATCATCCCCGGTCTTGTCGCGTTTGAACAGGAGTCCTTTGCCGACAGTTTGATTATTGTGGCAGCCATTCGGTCTCCCTTGGATGTTTACACGTATGCCCAGGCGCCCAAAACCATACAGGGTAAAATGATACACAACTGCAAGGATTCAAGAGTGCAAATGATTGTGAAACTAAGTACGATCACAAACGGAACCTTATTCTTGCCTTTTCTGGACGATTTAATTCAGCAAAAAGTAACAATTGAAGATATAAGCCGTGTCGCGGATAATGAGTTGCTTTATTACAAATTACTCGTTAAAACCCAAATCGGTTATCATGAACGTATGCTCAACGGAGACACTCCCTTATTGGCAACAGCATTAAATGATATGCTCCGCCGTAAAGCTACCGATGCATTTGTAAATGTGATGAATGAATTGCACGATGAGACGGAAGCGGTTCGATTTAAAGTGGCCGCACCACTTACTTCACAGGAGTTATATTATCTCATTGTTACTACCGAAGATTACATTTATACAAGCACCTATACCAATCTCTATAAGCGCATGTTAGAGCGCTTTCCAAGTCGCAGATCCGATTCATTGTTAATGACGGTTCGGTTTGACCGGTTTAAGAAGTTCATAAAAATGGCGGCCAATTACAATCGGCTGGACGATTTTTTGAAAGCCATGCCGGAGCTTCACAGTTTGCAGTTGATGTATGCTTTTGTGAATGGTTTACAGCGTACCAATACATTGGAAGATGCCGTGGATGTTGCCGATAGCTATGGTAGTATCAATGACAGTTCTCTTCTCAAGTTTGTAAAGTACGAAGTGGCCCGTAATCTGGAACGAAGCCAGAAAATACAAGACCGGAGAGGATATACGATCTATCATATTCTCCATCATTTGTTCAAATCGGCTTCCGACACGTCCGTGAATCTCTCTGTTACATTGGGCATACCACCGGTCTATCAAATCGATTATCAGGCACTTGCTGATGATAGTGGAAGAGTCGTTCAACATGCCTTTTTCTATGGGGATGAAGATGGAATTATTTCCTTCAGGAATTTTATGGGGATGTTTAACAACCGTCCGGAATGGAAAGTTGTTACCGGAAAGGAATGGGTTACCATAACTTCTGTAAAAGGGAAGCCCTACACGATTTATGCAAACCTGCCTCTTGATAACAAAGCGGATCTGGATCAAATGGCCCAGGAGCATTTGTTGAATTATCTGGTTGATAACAACATTCGGCCCACATTTGTCGTACACAGGGGGCATAGCTACCATTTAAAGTATACAATCCAGCAAATGTTGCCCTCGTCACGCATTGTGATGCTAGGCTCCTGCGGCGGATATCAGAATCTCAGTAAAATATTAAATGTAAATGACGATGCGCATATCATCTCTACCAAGCAAGTTGGAAGTTATTCAGTAAATGAACCCATTTTAAGAGTCCTGAATGAAACCATTCGTTCCGGAAACAACATTCAATGGATTCCCGTATGGCAACAGGTAGCAAATTCCGTAAAGTCTGATCCCAAGGGAAGTGAATTGTTGAAAGACTATGTGCCACCGCACAAAAATTTGGGAGCGCTTTTTATTAAGGCTTATCGCAAAGCAAACGGTCAGCTGTAAACAGCTTAAATTACAGCTTGTTCAACTATGAAAGAAGCATTCACTACAAGCAGATATCTTATTTCAATCTGAACCGGAATGGGAAAACAGAATTCGAAACGCATTTTTGATGTTCAGTTACTGAATCGCGTGTTGCGTTATGCAAAGCCTTACCGAAGTCGATATTATTCTTCAATTGCACTGTCATTAGCCTTAGCTGTATTGGCTCCTGTACGTCCCTGGTTGATCAATAAAACAGTGAATCAATACATACAACATCACCTGGTTCAGATGTTGATTACCATCACTGTTGTACAAATCAGCCTGTTGATTTTGGAATCGGTATTTCGTTTTTTATTTACTTATTTCACTTCCTGGTTGGGCCAACAAGTGGTCAAGGATTTGCGAATACAGGTTTTTGATAAAATTCTTCATTTGAACAGCCGGCAATTTGATCAAACACCGGTTGGAACCCTTACAACGCGTACAATCAACGACATAGAATCCATCAGTGAAATTTTTGCCGAAGGATTTATACCGATACTGGCCGATATTTTATCAATAGTGGCGGTATTAATCACCATGTTTGTTCTCAATTGGAAACTGACTTTGGTTTGTCTGTTGTCGTTTCCGTTTTTATTGATTGCTACTTATTTCTTTAAAGAAAGTGTAAACCAGTCTTTTCAGCGTGTCCGGAATGCAGTGGCCGCTCTGAATACCTTTGTGCAAGAGCATATACAAGGGATGCAGGTTGTCCAGGCATTTGGGGCTGAAGAAAAGGAGTATCAGAAATTTGGTACAATCAACCGGGAGCATCGAAATGCAAACATCAAGGCCATCTTTGCATATTCGGTATTCTTCCCGGTGGTAGAAATTATTCTGGCCGTTTCAATGGGACTACTGGTTTGGTATGGTTCCCATTCTTCCTTGATGAACCACCAAACCGAAGGCGCAAAAATGGCCGGCGAAATGATGGCTTTCATGCTGTTGTTAACGATGTTGTTTCGTCCGCTGCGTTTTATTGCCGATAAATTCAATGTTTTGCAAATGGGGATGATTGCAAGTGACCGGGTGTTTAAAGTCTTGGACAATCCGGATGTCCTTCAGGTTCCGGAAACAGGTTATTTAAAGGGCAAGACCATCGAAGCCGGCAAGATTGAATTTCAACATGTTTGGTTTGCTTATACCGATTCCAGCTGGGTTTTAAAAAACATTTCATTCAAGGCCGAAGCCGGAACTACTGTTGCACTGGTGGGTCATACGGGAAGTGGCAAAACGTCGATTATCAGTTTAATCAACCGCTTGTATGAAATCCAAAAGGGGGCAATCCTGATCGATGGTGTGCCCATTGCGCACTATGAGCCCGAGTTGCTGCGAAGTGGTATTGGAGTGGTGCTGCAGGATGTTTTTTTGTTTTCTGGAAGTATTGTTGACAACATCACGCTTCGCAATCCGGCGATTGATAAAGAACAGGTCATCCATGCAGCTCGTTTGATGGGTATGCATGAGTTCATCATGAAGCTTCCCGGAGGTTACGACTTTAATGTAATGGAGCGTGGGGCTACGTTATCGCAGGGACAACGCCAGTTGCTAAGTTTTATCAGGGCTTTGTTGTACAATCCGTCCATTCTTATTTTGGACGAGGCTTCCTCTGCAGTAGATACGGAGACCGAGCAATTGCTTCAGAAGGCAATAGACACCTTGATCCGTGGAAGAACGTCCGTCGTCATTGCCCATCGTTTATCTACGATTCGTAAAGCCGATCAAATTCTGGTGTTGGAACAGGGCGAAATACGGGAACAGGGCACACATACAGATCTGCTCGAAAAAAATGGGCTCTATGCTCGGTTACACCGCTTACAATTTGAAACAATCCGCCCGGCTAAAGATTAGGTGAAGGATTTCTTGGCGTTCCTGTTCAAAATAACAGTCGGGGTGTACGGATTTAATTCAGATGGCAATTGTCTATGACCGGCTTACTTCATCACGCTCGACCTGCCTGTTCGATGAAAGTCCTTGGTAATTATTGAATTGTTGAATGTTTCGCGGATATACATGGATGACTATTTGGTGAAAGCTTCAAAATTTTCTGTCATCAATCGATCGATCAAAAATCATCTTGGGCTGATAATCAATGACTAATAAAAATTGAGACCGGAGCTTCCAAGTGATGTGAATTTTTGAGGTTGAACGGATTCTTTTTTAGCGGAAAGTTTTCGTTTAGAAAAACGTGCAAAAGGGGGAATATTTTTTCAACTTTCTTAACATCTTTCCCATTTTTTCACAGACGCCCGCTTATCTTTGCGCCAAATTTCGGAACAGGTATGTATTTCAAAAGCTTCAAATCCTTATTGGCAGCGGTTTTCGGCGCTTTTTTGTTGTTTTTTTCCACTCCGGTACTCGCCGGTGAAGGCGCAGTGGAAGGGAAACTGGATCCTGCTAAAGTGATCATGGAGCACATCAAAGATGCACATGAGTTCCATTTTTTCACGCTCAAAAAGGCCGATGGATCGGAGTTTCACGCTACGATACCCTTGCCGGTAATCCTTTATTCGCCTGAAAGAGGGTGGTCTGTTTTCTTGTCTTCTGCATTTCATCACGGCCATGAGCCTCACGACGGATATATATTGCATGATGGAAAAATTCATGCTGTTGATGCAAATGGCAATCCCGATCATCATGCACACGTGTACGATTTGTCCATCACCAAGAATGTTGTACAAATGATACTGGCTTTGACGATTTTAGTTGTGCTCTTGCTTTCAATTGCCGGCAGGTATAAAAAAGGACAAGGTGTTACAACTGCTCCCAAAGGCTGGCAAAATGCGGTAGAACCGGTCATTACTTTTGTACGTGACGAGGTGGCAAAGCCCAATTTGGGGCACAATGCAGCTAAATATTTACCTTATTTGTTGACCGTATTTTTCTTCATTCTGATCAACAACCTGTTTGGGCTTATTCCCGGATCGGCAAACGTAACCGGCAACATTGCATTTACCATCATATTGGGGGTTATTTCCTTCTTTGTTATTTTATTCAGCACCAATAAGCATTTCTGGGGGCATATTTTCTGGTATCCCGGTGTACCGGTTCCCGTTCGTTTGTTCATCATGTTGCCCGTTGAGTTGCTGGGTGTGTTTACAAAACCTTTCGCATTGATTGTCCGTTTGTTTGCAAACATGGTCGCCGGTCACATCATCATTTTGAGTTTCGTGACTCTGATCTTTATTTTCGGTTCCATGAGTCAAATTGCAGGATGGGGATTCTCTCCGCTTTCGATTGCTTTTGCTGTATTTATTTATTTGATTGAAATAATGGTTGCTTTTATTCAGGCTTTCATTTTCACGAACTTAACAGCCGTTTTCATCGGTCAGGCACGTGAAGGTGAGCACCATGAGGAGGCCCATCATTAATATTTTTTTGTTCATTTTTAAAATTTAGAAACATGAGTCTGTTTTCTTTTTTGCTTGAAGTTCAGCCCGGATTATCACACATCGGTGGTGCAATCGGTGCAGGTTTGGCAGCAATTGGTGCCGGTATTGGTATCGGTCAAATTGGTAAAGGTGCAGTAGAATCTATTGCCCGTCAGCCAGAAGCTTCAAACGACATTCGTGCAAACATGATCCTGACTGCAGCGTTCGTAGAGGGTGTTGCCCTTTTCGCCGTAATTGCGGGTCTGTTGGCTGTATTGAAATAATCAAGCCGCACGTAAAAAAACACTGCATCCAAGGCACAGGGCGGCGGATGCAGTTCTTTCAAAATCTTTGAATTAAAATAGTTACTATGGATTTGTTGAAACCTGGTTTAGGGTTGTTGTTCTGGACATTGTTGGCATTTGCCATCGTGTTTTTCATTTTAAAGAAGTTCGCATGGAAGCCGATTCTCAGCTCCTTAAATGAGCGTGAACAAGGTATTGCGGATTCTTTGGAGTCGGCACAGAAAATGAAGCTGGAAATGGCCCAGATCAAAAGTGAAAATGAAAATTTGCTTGCCAAGGCACGTGAAGAAAGAGCTCAGTTGTTGAAGGAAGCGCGTGAAACAAGAGATCGCATTGTGAATGAAGCTAAAGAGCTTGCCAAGAGCGAAGCGAATAAAATCATTCTGGATGCACAGGCTGCGATCAATCAGCAAAAAATGGCTGCTTTAACCGAAGTAAAGAATCAAGTGGGGAATTTGGTTATTGAAGTGAGTGAAAAAGTATTGCGTCGTGAATTGGCGAATAAAGCAGAGCAGGAAGGCTACATTAAAAAGCTTGCTGAAGAAGTAAAATTGAATTAACAACCGCTCTACATCAGCCATTGCAATGTAAGTTCAGTGGTCTGGTTAGCTGTTTAAAGTTTTGAAATCAAATGCAAAATCCACGTTTAGCCGCTCGGTATGCGAAATCTCTGGTTGATCTGGCGCTTGAGCGCAATCAATTGGAAGTTGTTTTTGCCGATATGAAATATTTACTGGAAGTGTGCAAGGGAAGCAAGGATATGGTCAATCTCTTACGCAGTCCGGTTGTGAAAGGCGATAAAAAAGAAAAAATCATCAATGCCGTAATTGGTGCAAACATCGGTGAAATGGCCACGGCATTTATTCGTCTGTTAATATTAAAAGGAAGAGAAAGTCATCTGCCTGAAATCGCCGAAGCTGTTATTGAACACTACAATCTGATCAAAGGCATTCATAAAGTCAAACTTTCAACGGCTGCACCGGCAAGTTCCGAAATTCTTAACGCGATTACCCGTAAAGTTCAGGACGATCTTTCCTTGCAAAATGTACAATTGGAAAACGAAGTCAATGAAGCACTGATTGGCGGCTTTCAATTAGAGTTCAACGGCAAGTTGATTGATGCCAGCATCGCAAGAGATTTGCGGGACATCAAAAAGCAATTTCAGAAAAACATATACGTACCAAGTATTTAATCATTCAAACAATTAAAATCATAGATCATGGCAGATATTAAACCGGATGAAATTTCAGCGATACTTCGCCAGCAGTTAAGCAACTTCAATGTAGCAGCCGATCTGGAAGAAGTCGGTACCGTTTTACAAGTGGGTGATGGTATTGCACGTGTTTACGGTCTCAACAATGTGCGTTATGGTGAACTCGTTGAGTTTGAAAGTGGTGTTCGCGCAATTGCGTTGAACCTGGAAGAAGATAATGTGGGTGTGGTATTGATGGGTGAAGGGAAAGACATCAAAGAAGGTTCTAAGGTTAAACGTACCGGACAAATTGCTTCGATCAAAGTAGGTGAAGGAATGGTGGGTCGTGTCATCAACGTTTTGGGAGAAGCCATCGACGGTAAAGGGCCTATTTCCGGTGAATTATATGAAATGCCGCTTGAGCGTAAAGCACCCGGCGTTATTTACCGCGAACCGGTAAAAGAACCGCTTCAAACAGGAATTAAAGCGATTGATGCGATGATTCCTATTGGTCGCGGACAACGTGAGTTGATCATTGGTGATCGTCAAACCGGTAAAACGGCTATTGCTATTGATACCATCATCAACCAAAAGGAATTTTACAATGCCGGAAAGCCTGTGTATTGTATCTATGTTGCGATCGGACAAAAAGCATCCACTATTGCCGGCGTGATGAAAAGTTTGGAAGACAACGGCGCTATGAAGTACACAACAATTGTTGCCGCTTCTGCCAGTGATCCTGCTCCCCAACAGTTCTTTGCTCCTTATGCCGGTGCGGCTATCGGGGAATTCTTCCGCGATACCGGTCGTCCTGCATTGATCATTTATGATGATCTTTCTAAGCAAGCAGTTGCATACCGCGAAGTATCGCTTTTATTACGTCGTCCGCCCGGTCGTGAAGCGTATCCCGGAGACGTATTCTACTTGCATAGCCGTTTATTGGAACGTGCAGCGAAAGTGATTGGCGACGACAATGTTGCTAAAAATATGAACGACGTACCGGACAGCATCAAGCATCTGGTAAAAGGTGGCGGTTCTTTAACAGCACTTCCCATCATTGAAACACAAGCGGGTGACGTTTCTGCCTATATCCCTACGAATGTGATTTCAATTACCGACGGACAGATCTTTTTGGAATCCAACTTATTTAATGCCGGTATTCGCCCTGCCATCAACGTAGGTATTTCTGTAAGTCGTGTGGGTGGTAACGCGCAAATCAAATCCATGAAAAAAGTTGCCGGTACGTTGAAACTTGACCAGGCCTTGTATCGTGAAATGGAAGCGTTCTCGAAGTTTGGTGGCGACTTAGATGCAGCTACTAAATCGGTAATTGACAAAGGAGGACGTAACGTTGAAATCTTGAAACAACCTCAGTTTTCTCCCTATAGTGTTGAAAAGCAAGTTGCCATTATTTATCTCGGCACCAACGGCTTGTTGAATCAGGTTCCGGTGAAACGTGTTAAAGAATTTGAAGAGCAGTTCTTAAGCGAACTTGAAACGAAAATGCCGGATTTGCTGGCAGACTTCAAAAAAGGTGCGCTGCCTGAAGAAGGCATCAAAAAAATGGTGGAATTGGCTAATAGCATCATTCCCCAATTCAAAGCTTAATCGACAAAAAGGAGTGCACAAGCACTCCTTTTTTTTATCTGATTTTTTTGCACATTTCATAATGCGGGATCGTGACTTCAATAAATTCGTCGCCATCCACAGTATAACCCTGTTTTTCATAAAAGCCGACAGCAACTTTTCGGGCATGCATGATTAAGAACGTATAGCCGTTGTCTCTCGCTAAAGTTTCTGCAAAAGACATCAGGGAAGCTCCGATTCCTTTTCCCTGGTTGTTATTTAAAACTGCCATTTGCCGCAATTTTATTTTTTCCTGATCGATACGGGTAAGTAAACAGCAACCCAGCATTTTTGTATCGTCGAACGCAGCAATCAAGATGTCCTCTTTTTCCTTTTCCAATTCATCTTGGTCAAACCTGAGACCCAGCGGTTTTCTGAGCAATTCATACCGCAAGTCAAGCATTTGCCGGTACTCCGAAGTGCCATGCATTATTTGTTTTAAGGCCATAGTACCAATTTGAGAATCTTTAAGTTACATTTTTTAAATAAAAACTGAAAATGTTGATAAAAAAATCTTTCAAAAAATAACAGTTGTTTGTGTTGAAAATCTGCATCAATAGAAACAGTTGGAAACCTTGAAAACCTTTGCCAGTCAATGTTTTAGCGAAATGATCGGGCGTGCCAAAAACCTTCGATTTGTTTGTGAGTGGATAAAAATCAGGTGCTCGAATCGGAAGCCTGTAGAGTTTTTTTCAGGAATACTTGCCAATTGGTTAAAAATTCTATTTTTGCACCCTGTAACCAAACATTTACTACAATGTCAGACATCGCAGCAAGAGTTAAAAAAATTATCGTTGACAAATTAGGAGTTGAAGAATCAGAAGTAAATCCTGAGGCCTCTTTCACAAACGACTTAGGAGCAGATTCATTAGACACTGTTGAATTGATTATGGAATTTGAAAAAGAATTCAACATTTCTATTCCCGATGAACAAGCTGAAACCATCACAACTGTTGGTCAAGCTGTAACGTATTTAGAAGAACACGCTAAGTAATTTCATCACTGAAGATTTTCAGTGTAAACAATCTTTCCCAGGCAACGTATGCAACTCAGACGAGTAGTAGTTACCGGTATTGGTGCCTTAACACCATTAGGCAAAACTCTTGATGAATATTGGGAGGCTTTGGTTAATGGTGTTTCGGGTGCCGATTACATCCAGCAATTTGACTGTTCTAAATTTAAAACACGCTTCGCTTGTGAGGTCAAGGACTTTGATCCTACACAGTACCTCGAAAAAAAGGAGGCGCGCAAAATTGATCGGTTTACACAGTTTGCATTGATCGTGAGCGATCAGGCAGTCAAAGATGCCGGCCTCAGCAAAGAAGCCGTGGATGTTGACCGCGTAGGTGTTATTTTTGCCAGTGGAATTGGTGGTCTTATCACATTTCAGGAAGAGGTGTCTGCTTTTGCATTGGGAGATGGAACACCTCGATTCAATCCCTTCTTTATTCCTAAAATGATCCTTGATATCGCCGCAGGACACATTTCTATGCGTCACGGATTCAGGGGGCCCAATTATGCAGTCGTTTCAGCCTGTGCTTCGTCAACAAATGCCATTATTGATGCTTTTGACACCATTCGTTTGGGTAAAGCAGATGTGGTGTTAACCGGTGGCAGTGAAGCAGTCGTTAGCGCAGCCGGCGTAGGTGGTTTTAATGCCATGAAAGCATTGAGTGAGCGCAATGACGATCCCAAAACAGCAAGCCGTCCGTTCGACAAAGACCGTGATGGTTTTGTGATGGGCGAGGGTGCCGGTATGTTGGTGCTCGAAGAACTGGAACATGCATTGAAGCGCGGTGCCAAAATATATTGCGAGATCGCAGGTGGCGGTGCTACTGCCGATGCGCATCACATTACCGCTCCGCACCCCGAAGGGTTAGGCGCCAATAACGTTATGAAAGCGGCGCTGAAAGATGCCGGCTTACAACCAACCGATATTGATTACATTAATGTTCACGGTACCTCAACACCTCTTGGTGATATTGCAGAAACAAAAGCCATTCTCAACGTATTCGGTGAACATGCGTACAACCTGAACATCAGTTCAACAAAGTCCATGACAGGACATTGTTTGGGTGCCGCAGGGGCTTTAGAAGCAATTGCCTGTGTCATGAGTGTTGTACACGATATCGTTCCTCCAACAATCAATCATTTCACGGATGATCCCAGCTTGGATCCAAAACTCAATTTTACGTTCAGCAAGGCAGAAAAACGAACCGTTCGGGCTGCCTTAAGTAATACGTTTGGTTTTGGAGGACACAATGCTTCCGTAATTGTGAAGAAATATTCCTGATTTAAAGTAGCTTTGGTATAAACCGGCTTTATCAAAACAGCATGTTGTTGTTGGATAAAGTTACCATGAGGAAACCTCTTTATGCGGAATCTGATCCGTAAAATATTACCTGCCAGAAATAGTTTTGAAAAGAACATGCGTAATATACTGGGTTATAATCCCGGCAATTTACAATTGTACAAAACGGCCCTGAGTCATCGTTCCGTAAAGGAAAGTAATGACCAAAACAATGAACGTCTCGAATTTTTGGGTGATGCTGTTTTGAGTTCGGTGGTTGCTGATTATTTATTTAAAAAGTATCCCTACAAAGGGGAGGGCTTTTTGACTGAAATGCGCAGTAAAATGGTTAACCGTGCCACACTCAATGAGATTGCACTGAAAATGGGGTTGAAAAAAATCACACTGTTTAATAAAGGCGATAACGGGCTTAAAATTTCACAGATTTTCGGCAATACGCTGGAGGCCTTACTGGGAGCGATTTATCTGGATCTGGGCTATCGCAAGACACAGCGATGGATCATGAAACGCATCATCACACCGCATCTTTTTATGGAGGACCTGGAAGTCCTCGAAATCAATCACAAGAATAAACTCTATGGTTGGGCCAACCGAAACGGTAAAACACTGGAATTTGAATTGATGGAAGAGCGGATCGAAAATGGTCGACGGTTATTTACCATTGGAGCCGTTGTAGATGGTGCGGTGATCGCACAAGGTAAAGCGTACAATAAAAAAGACGCCAGTCAGATAGCTGCTCAGGCGGCTGTTGAACTGTTGGGTATTTCTTAATTCTTTTCAAGATTCAAATAGCATTTCAGCTCTTTAACCGCTGGCTACAACACAAGCATTTAAGACTGCTTGTTGCTATCATTTTTTTTCCTGCTTCCGAAAATATCCTCTGAATAGAAAATGATGTTTTAATGCTTCCATATTCCGGTTAAACGATTCGGTCCCTTGTTGAATGTTGTGTACACTGTTTTGAAGTTGATTCGTGAGATTGGTGTCCTTCAAAATCGCATGTGCAATGCCATTTCCATGATTGATATCGGTATTGATTTGTGTTGAGATTCTTTGTAAGGATTGTGCCAAGGAATCGGCCTGCGTGCCAATGTTTTGA
>CANGQQ010000011.1 GCA_947456025.1 Chitinophagaceae bacterium
CCTTATAACGCAATTCCTGTATGAGAGAAATGGTAGCCGCTGTTCCGGTTCCAAATGCTTCAAGTAATTTTCCGGAATGATAAGCCTCTAGTAGTTCATCGATACTTATCGGACGTTCTTCTAACGTCAATCCCATTTCGTTAAGTATTTTTATCACACTGTCGCGAGTGACGCCGGCAAGGATAGTACCTTCCTTCAAATCAGGAGTAACCACTTTATCGCCGATTACAAAAAAGACATTCATGGTTCCGCACTCCTGAACATATTTATGTTCGATGGCATCCATCCAAAGAACCTGATCATATCCTTTCCGTTTGGCTTCGGCAGTTGGATGCATTGCAGCACCATAATTACCTGCCGCTTTCGCATATCCAATTCCTCCGGGCACAGCTCTTACATAATGCTCTTCCACATAAATACGCATGGGGGCGGCGTAGTAGGGTCCGGTAGGACAAAGAATGATCATAAACTTGTAATGATCACTGGGTTTGACGCCAATCACATCGTCACTGGCAAACATGAAGGGTCGGATATACAATGAATGATCGGGCTTGTTGGGTATCCAGTTTTGATCCAAAGCAATAAGGCGACGCATTCCTTCAATGAAGATCTCTTCCGGAACTGCAGGCATTTGCATTCGTTCTGCAGATGCATTGAATCGTTTATAATTGTCATAGGGCCTGAAAATATATGCGTGCCCGTCGGGGTGCTTGTAGGCCTTGATTCCCTCAAAAATACTCTGACCGTAATGAATGGCAGCGTTAGCAGGTGATATCAAAAGCGGCTGATAGGGTCTGATCACGACATTGGTCCATTCTCCGTTCACATAATCGGCCTCCAACATATGATCGGTAAAATTCTTACCAAAGGGCAGATTATCAAGGTTTAATTCGCTCAGTTTACTTTTTTCAGCTTTTGTAACCTTTATGTCAATTGTTGCCATCATTTCTTGGTTATTTTTGCAAAGAAACAAAAAAAGAAGGGTTTCATTCAAAGAATCATTCACAAAATGGATTTAAACAACGTCGATCTGAGCTCCAAACAAATCAATGACCTGTACAAAGATTCGATTGTAACGATTGATTCTGAATTCAGTGCTTCCAATCAATCGCCGTCCGAACTGCACTTGAAAGGCAAATTCAATCAAAAAATACTTTGGGTAGTTGATGAAGCAGATTACCCTTTTCTAAGTGATGAGGATTTTCAATTTTTAACCCAGATTTTAAATGCCTGCAAACGAAACCTGGATGACATCGCACTTTTAAACATCAATAAAGAAACCCTTCATACAAGTCAGTTGCAGGAACAAATCAAACCTGTTATTGTGATCGCTTCCGGTCTGGCACCGGAACGAAAACTTTTTCAAGTGCCGGACTATACCCTCTCAAAACAAGACGCCTTTCAGTTTTTGGCAACCGATTCGCTGAGCCAGATCCGAAACAACCAATCGATCAAACAACAATTATGGAAAGGATTAAAACAACTCTTTGAAATTTAATATGAACCGGGAACTGATATTTGCTACATCCAACTTGAATAAAGTCGCTGAAATCCAAAAAATAGTTCCACCAGGCTATTCGATTTCGACAATGAAAGCTGCGGGTTTTGACGGCGAAATAGAAGAACCTTATTCAACGCTGGAAGAAAACTCCAGACACAAAGCTGTACAACTTTTTGAAACATTGCAGAAAGACTGTTTTGCGGAAGATACCGGACTAGAAGTAACCTGTTTAGACGGACAACCCGGAGCCTTAAGCGCCCGTTTTGCAGGCGACGAACGAAATGACCTTCATAACATACAGAAACTTTTAGGCTTACTATCCGATACCAAAGACAGGACCGCAAGATTTAAAACAGTTATCACTCTCATTTTAAATGGAAAGGAATTTCAATTTGTAGGAATTTGTGAAGGAACGATTGCCACAGCATTAAAAGGTGAAAACGGATTTGGATACGATCCTGTTTTTATACCTGAAGGCCAGAGCCGCAGATTTGCCGAGATGACGATGGAAGAAAAAAATCATTTCAGTCATCGAAAAAAAGCGTTTCAAAAAATGATTTCGTTTTTAAACACAATGTCGTAGCAGCCCCACGCTCCCACCGAAAAAAGACATCGTTCCCATTTTGATTTCAAACACCAAACATGAACTTTAAAATACTACTTCCTGATACATTTCCTTTTGCAACAGAGATACCGGTTCGCATTCAGGATATCAATTATGGGAATCATGTGGGTAACGATGCCATTCTATCTATCCTGCACGAAGCGAGAATGCAATTTTTAAACAGCTATGGTTTTAGTGAACTGAATTGCGGGGGCACCGGATTAATCATGACCCATGTTGCGATACAGTTCAAAAAAGAACTTTTTTACGGAACACCACTCAAAATTTCAATTGCGCCTCAAAAAAGTTCGAATGCAGGTTTTGTTCTTTTTTACAAAGTTGAATTCCGTCAAAACGACCAATACCAGATTGCCGTCGCTGCTCAAACAGAAATGATTTGCTACAATTACGATTTAAAGAAAATCACCAGAATCCCTCCGGTTGTCATAGAAAAATTAAATCTGACGGAAATCCAATGAGAATTGAATGCAACTTGAGAAAATAACAGCAATTGGTTACAAAGCCTGATTCCAGCATTTCCAACTTTCAAGTGCCTGAATTTCCAGCATCTCTAATCCATTTTTGGCAATGGCGCCACGCTGTAAGGCTTCTTTCAAAAAAAGGGTTTCGGCCGGATTGTAAATCAAGTCATAAAACAAATAAGAAGCATCCACCCATTGGTATGGAATGGATGGTTTGTCCTCAGTAAACGGTTGCATTCCCAAAGGAGTAGTATTTACAACGATCTGATATTGCTGAAAGCCTTCCTTATTCAGATCTTCATAAGCAATGGTATTAGCAGATCGTGTACGAGAAACATATTGAAACGGGATCTTCCTTTTTTTGAACACCCATGCTACAGCTTTAGCAGCTCCACCCGTTCCTAGTATTAATGCGCTTTTGTGATGTTGTTGCAGAAGCGGTTGCAATGATTGTTCAAACCCAATCACATCGGTATTGTACCCATACAAGGTGCCCTCTTCAATTCGGATGCAATTACAGGCACCTGTTTCAAGGACCGTTGCGCTGGGAACATCCAGAAATCCTAAGACAGCTTCCTTATAGGGAATTGTGACGTTGAGGCCTTTTAGATCGGGCACCGATTTCAATAATTCGGGTAGCTGATCAATTGAAGGAATCGGGAAAAGTTCATAGGAGCAGTCCACAAGACCTTCCTGTTCAAATTTTTCCGAAAAAAAACGCTTCGAAAATGAATGGCTAAGCGGATACCCTATTAATCCATATTGTTTCATAACCCGTAAAACGTCTTACTTATCTAAAAAAAAGTGAAAGGTATCGCCACGCAAGCCTATCCGCATTGCTTCAAGTGGAATTACTTCTGCAGGGGCAATGTTACCCAAGTTAACATTGCATCCGATCAATTCAATGAAATACAATTGCTGTGCTTTTTGCGGTGCTTCCCAAATGATTTTCTCGGATGGTATTTGAGTAAGGATTTCTTGGACCAACCCTTCACGAACCTCTCCGCTCCCTCTGTAAATTCCAACATTACCCGCTTCTCTTGCTTCTGCAATGACATAGGTAGAGCCTGCATTTAACTCATCACGCATCAGTTCGATCCATTTATAGGGAGGGATAATATGAGTAGCATCTTTGCTTCCAACTTCACTCAGCACGGTGCTGTATTGCGTTAATTTTTCAATGTACCCGCATTTTTCAGTATGCGGTATTGTAATGGATCCGTCACTTACTTCAATGTAATCGATTTCAAAATCTTTACAAACCGAAATGTAATCATCAAATTGATTTCTAATTACAAACGCTTCAAATAATGTACCTCCAAAATAAACAGGAATATTGCAGTTTTTGTACAATTCGATCTTTTCGCGCAAATTGGGTGTAACATATGAAGTTCCAAATCCCAGTTTGATGATATCAACATGACATTGCGCTATGGTTAGAAAATTCTTGGCATCTTCAAGACTTAACCCTTTATCCATTACCATGGTAATTCCATTGGTTCTGGGTTTTTCGAGCCGATTGGGCATTTGCGTCAAATTAAAATTCATCTGCCTTTCATTTGTTTCTGCGCAAAAGTACTAAAGCTGGAAAGAATGCCACAATTTAATCGCTGAATATCATTGCATAAGCTAAATTTAGTTGTTTTTTGGCTTTTTGTACCGGGCCAGTAAATCAACGATCTGAGGATGTTGCAATCCCACAGGAACCAGTTCTAAAAACTTCTTGAACTGTCGGGGCGCCTGCCCTAATGCCTGTTCCAGCGCAAGAAGGGCTTGTTTGAATTTTCCTGCAGAAAATAAAGCTGCTGCTTTGTAAAAGATGAAAACCGGCTTGCCTCCGGTTGCTTCAAACCCTGCATCAGTCACTTTTTCGGCCTCTTCAAATGATTCGGATCGCAGCAAACATTCAATCATAGCACTCCAACCTTTAATATTTTTGGGCTTTACTTTGACAACGGTTGAAAAATACTCCAACGCCTCACTGTAATTACCCAATTCTTTGAGCGCCATTCCCATGATTAAATTATAATCCGGATGCATTCTGTTTATTTTCAATGCCTGTGTGAGGGATTTTATGGCTTTTTCATAGTGTCCCTCATTTAAATAAGTTACTGCAATTTTATAATACACCCTGCTGTCTTCCGGATTCAAATGTGAGGCCTTGCGATAATGAAACCGAGCTTGTGCATATTGTGAAAGTTTGTCGTAACAATATCCGATCGCTTCATGAATGACCTCTTCTGGCCGACTCAATTCCAGAACCTTTTCCAGCATTTCAATGGCATCCTTGTATTTACGCATACGGATGTAGGCATCACCCATGTTTCTGTAGGCATAATCAAATTTCTCATCAATGGCAGTACTGTACATATAGGCATCAATGGCTTTTTCATAGAGTTTTAACCCCTGATAGGCCGCGCCAAGATTAAACCAAGCCAGTTCACTGAACGGATGTTCATCCAGAATTTTCAAGTGAAGGCGGATGGATTCTTCATTCCGCCCTGTGAAATCAGTCCAAAAACAGATTTTATAGAGTGCTTCTTCGTTTAAGGGCTCCTCTTCGAGTATTAATTTCAAACAATCAAATACTTTTTCAAACTCTTCGTAATCATCATATACATCTGCCAGTTCAAATAACAATTCGATTCGCTCCTCATCTTTGAAAAGTGTTAATGCCTCCTCCAGTAACTCAATTGCTTTTGTTTGCTGATCCAAAGCCAAATAGGCATCTGTTTTCAAAATAAAAAGATTGATATCATTACTATCCAGCAGTTCGGCTTTCTCAAGTATCCAAAGTGCTTCCTGGTACTTTCGTTGCGCTAACAACAAATCGGCCTTTTTAATGAGTAACAAAGAAGAATAAGGATAAATTTCAATCCCCATTTCGGCAGCCTCCATGGCCTGATTCAAATCTTCATTTTCATCAAAATAGTTGATAATCCGCTCAAAACTCTCTTCTTCCAGAAAGGAATGGGATCTGCCGTTCTTTAAATTATCGAATTGACGGAGCAATACAGTCATTTCATCTTTTTCTTCACGGAATGGATTTTGTGACATAAGGTGAGAGGTTTATACAATTTACCGTTTATTTTTAAAAAAAAGGGTGTCGGATGTAACAATTAGTTATCAACATGCGTTAATATATTGGTAAATATGTGATGATCGGTAAAAGACAAGTATTCGTTCATTCTTAAATTTGTTCACCATGAACTTTAAGCACAGAAATTGGACACAAATCATTCGAAATGCCGGCCTGGTATTGGTCTGCTTCGTTTTTGTAAAAATGGCTTTTTCAGCGTCTTTCAGTTCAGGCGGAAAGAGAAAAGATGCGAAGAAAGCAACTGTTACAACTTTTGACTTACGTAACAAACCGTTGTCGTTATACAATGGGTTTCATTTCAAAGGAGGACTTAGTTTATCCAACAATAAAAAAGGAGAATTAACCATCTCGAACACCATCCGCTACCAGAAAGGAAATACCATTTATGTTGTCCCTTACAAAAACAAATCATTCATCCACAAGTTGAGAGTACCTCAAAAAGGATATTAGAAAAAAGCCTTCCTTTTGGAAGGCTTTTTTTAATTTTTCATTTGTGTTTTTTTCACTTCTTCATACGTCATTTCACGATACCCGCTTTTGGGAATATCAAACAATGCAGCTGCTACCTGATCAAAACTGACTCGATCGGCAACATAAGTAACTTTCAACTTTCCGAACTCCGACTCATATTCCATTGGGATTCCAGGCAAGTCACGGAATTGAAAACCATAATCTTTACTTTGAAAGTTGAATTCATTCGAATAATATACTTTAAAACTGGTGCCGTCTTTCAGTTTTCCGATGGCGAGTTTACATACATATCCCAAAATGGTTTTGGTTTCGTTACGGAACTCGTATTGAATCCCTTCGTATTTGTTGTTCCTTTCTTCGAAATCAACTTTCTTCATCCGGATTAGGATTTTCTGATCACCATATTCATTTAAAACAACCGCATTGCCGCTTTTATTATCATGCAACGTAATGGTGGCACCCAAAATGCTGGTAATTTCAGATCGCGACTGTGCTCCTTTAAAATAAATTCTTTGTGTAGCCCCCTCCAGCAAATCAGCAGCCTTTGATTCCTCTTTCCCCTGCGAGACAACAACCGCATAATTGACAAACCCTTCATTGTAGATTTTCTGAGCACTGCTTACAGATGCCGAAACAGTCATTAAAAAAACGGATACAAAATGTAAAAGCAGAGGTCTCATTGATTTTAATTTTCCTTTGCAATAAAGATAGAGAATTTCAAGTAGGGGCTCTGTAATGAAATCATAAAAAAGCCCGACCACAAGGGCCGGGCTGCGTTATTTCTGTTAAAAATTATTTCTTAGGTCCCGTTTTCTTTTGAAGGTCCTGAATTCGCTGGTTGGATTGTTGCATTTGCTCCATCTTCTCCTGCCATTTTGATTTGGATACCGGCTTTTTTTTGTTCTCCTGGATCTTAGCATGAATTTTTTCTTCGTTGATGATGAATTTTTGAATTACGAACTGCAAAACAAGGGTCACAATATTGGAAACGGTGTAGTACCAGGTTAATGCGGATGGTAAACTGTTGAAGATAAACAAGAGCATGATCGGGAAAAAATAGATCATGTATTTAAACACCGGATTATCCTGCTGAGGCGTCATCTGGGTGTTATAAATGGAAATCAGTAAACTCGTTAGTGTGGCAGTTAAAGTAAATAAACTGACATGATCACCATAACCGGGTATGGAAAATGGCAACTGAGCAATGGAATCATACGAAGCTAAATTAGAAGCCCACAAGAATGATTCACCTCTCAGATCGATGTTGGCATTAAAGAAACTGTACAAGGCAAAAAAGATGGGGATTTGCAACAAGGCTGGAATGCAACCACCCAAAGGATTTACACCTGCCTGCTTGAACAATTTCATTTGTTCCATACTCATAGCCTGCTGATCGGAACCGTGCTTCTTCTTCAACTCCTCAATTTCAGGCTTCAGTACTTTCATTTTAGCCCCGCTTAGATAACTGGAATAGGTCAAAGGAGAAATTACCAGACGAATGAAAAATGTGAGCAACAAAATAACGATACCGATACTGGCCAAGTGCTGGTGAAAGAAATCAAACACCGGCATTATGACAAAACGGTTGATGTATTTTACGAATGCAAAAATCCCATAACCGAGTTGTACATGATTTTCAAGACCAAGATTATAACGTTTTAACGTATGATAGTCGTTAGGCCCATAGTACAGCTTAAGCGGTATGGTAGCGTCACGCAATCCGGTTAAAGAAAATTTCAATGTGCTTTTCACTTCCATCACATGATTCACAGAATCCGATTCAGGAACCGTCCAGGCGGTTTCCGCTGCAGCATATTTACTGCCGGCAATCATGCTGGTATTGAAAAACTGCTGTTTTACGCCAATCCATTGGGTTTTGTCACCCAACTTGATATCGTCTCCGTTACCGGCAGCTGAAAAATCATAACTACCGTCTTCCTGATACCCGATGTTGCTTTGTCCCTTTTCGTATTTCAGGTCTTTTTCCTGTTTGTGTGTAACGATATCCCAATTCAAATTCAAAATTCCTTGGGTCAGCAAACGATCAGCTCCGGCAAACTTCACATCCCACTCAATCAGGTAGTCATTTTTTTTGATCTTGTAACGGTGTTCAACCAGTCTGCCTGCACTGTCAGACAACGAATAAGTGATGGTTTGAAGTTCTCCTTCCGACAAAACTGCACCAACATTGAAATTGAGTTGTGAAGTGCGTGCAGATTGATTGTCGCCGGTGTTAATGGAATAAACCAACTGGTGCCCCTCGCCTCCCAAAACGACAGGTTTCCCGTCGTAGCGCTTGTAATTCTTTAATTCCACCGATTTAGGATAACCTCCCTTGTTGGTAAAGGTTACTTTCATCAAATCGTTTTCAACAATTGTAAGTTGTTCCGGCACTGAGGCATTGACCGTAAATGAACCGGGAAGTATGGATTGCAGAACAGTGTCCTTGGTTATTGCAGGTTGCTGCAATGCTACCGTATCCTGAACCTTCTTTTTGAGTTGTTCTACACGAGCTACAGAATCGGCAACTCGTTGTTTTTCTTTCATTAGGGTTGCTTGCTGCTGTTGGGTAAAAAAGATGTAACCAAATAGCAGCACCATGAGAATCACAAAACCGATAACCGTATTTTTATCAAAATTCATTTTTTTTAATTGAGCGGCAAAGGTAGGTATTTCACACGAAGGATTTCATGTGAAAAGGCCTGTTTCTATGTGGAAACCACTCAGAAACAGGCACTCGAAGAAGCTTATCAGGAAACAGGTATCTTGATCGTATGAAGAAGATCAGCTACCGTCTCAAATCAATTCTGACTCAACAACAGAACCTTTATCGGAATGCTGCTTTTCGGAATATTCTTTGGCGGCCTTTACAAAATGAACAAAGAGTGGAGCTGGGCTCTCTACCGTACTTTTCAGTTCGGGATGGTATTGCACGCCTATAAAAAAGGGATGGTGCGCATGTTCAACAATTTCAACCAGTCCGGTATCGGGGTTTTTACCGCTTGGAATCAGGCCCGCATTTTCAAAATCAACAAGATACTTGTTATTAAACTCGTAACGATGACGATGACGTTCTGAAATGTGCAAATTTTGATAAATTTTTTCTGCCAAAGTTCCGGCTTTGATGTCGCAGGGATAAGCGCCTAAACGCATCGTTCCCCCTTTGTGCGTGATTTTCTTTTGCTCCTCCATCATATCAATCACCGGATCCGGTGTTTCCGGATTCATTTCATAAGAATGCGCATCCTTTAATCCCAGTACATTTCGGGCAAATTCCACACACGCCATTTGCATTCCCAGACAAATGCCGAAAAACGGCAATCCATTTTCACGCGCATGCCGGATGGCTGTAATCTTTCCTTCAATCCCCCTGTTTCCAAATCCGGGCGCAACCAGCAATCCGTCCAATCCGGCTAATTTCTCAGATACATTGTCCGGAGTGATGAATTCACTGTGAACGTTCACCACATTGACTTTGCATTCATTAATGGCACCGGCATGAATAAAACTCTCCAATATGGATTTATAGGCATCCTGTAATTCGATATACTTTCCAATCAATCCAATTTGAACCTGACTTTTGGGATATTTCAACTTATCAATAAAACGCTTCCAGTTTTCCAGATCGGGTTCAGGGAAAATAGTAACATTTAATTTCTTTAAACAAATGACATCCAATTTTTCCTTCAGCATCAGCAGAGGAACTTCATAAATCGTGGAAGCATCGCTTGCCTCAATAACAGCTTCTTGTTTGACATTACAGAAAAGAGCAATTTTCCGTCTCAAATCACTGTTCAACGGCCTTTCTGTACGACAAACTATAATATCGGGATGTACTCCTTCCTGACTTAAAAGTTTTACGCTGTGTTGTGTCGGTTTTGTTTTTAATTCCTTGGCAGCCTTCAAGTAAGGTATCAGCGTAAGATGAACCACCAAACAGTCTTCCTCCGGCAACTCCCATTGAATTTGACGAACAGCTTCCACAAAAGGAAGTGATTCAATATCACCAACGGTTCCACCGATCTCCGTAATGACGATGTCAAAATTCCCTTCCTTGCCCAATAAAAGCATCCTGCGTTTAATCTCATCGGTGATATGCGGAATGACCTGAACGGTCTTTCCCAAATAGGCACCTTCACGTTCTTTATTGATGACGGTTTGATAGATACGGCCCGTCGTTACATTATTAGCCTGTGAAGTGTGGATGTTCAAAAACCGCTCGTAGTGTCCGAGATCCAGGTCTGTTTCGGCGCCATCTTCTGTTACAAAACACTCCCCATGCTCGTAAGGATTTAACGTTCCCGGATCGACATTGATATAAGGATCAAATTTCTGAATCGTTACTTTGAATCCGCGGGCCTGTAACAATTTTGCCAAAGAGGCTGAAACGATTCCTTTTCCTAATGAAGATGTTACACCACCTGTAACAAAAATGTATTTGGCCATAATAACTGATTTTAGGTTCTGAGACCTGCGTTAACTGTTGAACGAAAAATGCGGAGGTCGAGCAAACCTACGACGTTTTTTCTGCTTGAAAAAATTACCAATCGCCCTTTGGAAATGCAACAAAAACACATTATAAAAGAGCAGATCAGTTTGAGTATTTAATAGCAAATAGGTGTTTGACTACCTTCTACGTACCAAAGAGGCATTAGATACTTTCGTAGCTGGCTTTGATCCCTCTGATCAAAGATGAACTGAACCCTCTGTGTTCCATTTCATTCAAACCGGCAATTGTACATCCCTTGGGTGTTGTTACTTTATCGATCTCTTGCTCGGGATGTGTCCCTTTTTGAATCAACAATTCAGCCGCACCTTTCACTGTTTGAGCAGCGATGAGAGTAGCCGTTTGCGCGTCAAATCCAATTTCGATACCACCTTGAATGCTTGCACGGATATAGCGAAGTGCATAAGCAATTCCGCAGGCACCCAAAACGGTTGCTGCATCCATCAGCTTTTCATCAATCAAAGCTACCCTTCCCAATTGCGAAAACACATCATGAACATAGTCCAGTTGTTCCGGTGTATGGTTTCTTGCGCAAATACAAGTCATACTTTCCTGAATGGAAATGGCGGTATTGGGCATGGCACGTACGACCGGAATTCCGGCACCTGCCCATTCCAGGATTTCGTCAATTAAAATCCCTGTAATCACACTTACCAACAAATGTCTTTGTGGTTGCAATTCACTTTGAATACCCAATACGACATCTTTGATCTGATAGGGCTTTACAGCCAGCAGAACCAAATCGGCATAGCGAACCGCTTCTTTATTGTCGCTGGTGACGAGCACCCCTTTTCGTTCCAGTGCCTCGAGGGTTTTAATGTTTCTCTTTGTTACAATGATATGTTCGGGCAAACAAAATCCGCTTTTGATGAGCCCTTCCGCAATGGCAACACCAAGATTTCCTCCGCCTATGATTGCAATTTTTTTATTCATAACCCCATTTTAAAAATTTGAAAGCTGCTAAACGACAATTTCAATAACAAGAATGTTCGGTTAAATAATTTTGAACATACTCGCTCACACCCTCTTCCAATGAAGTAAAGGCGGCATGATAACCGGCATCAGACAACTTCTTCATATCCGCCTCCGTGAAATACTGATAGCGCTCCCGAATATCTTCCGGCATATCAACATATTCAATCACCGGCTCTTTTCCCAGTGCGGTAAAAGTAGCCTTTACTAAATCGTTAAAACTCCGTGCTTTGCCGGTTCCTAGATTATAGAGCGAGGATTCGGGTTGTTCAACCATCAGCCAATGAATCACCTTCAAAATATCTTTTACATAAATAAAATCACGCAATTGCTCTCCATCTTTAAACTCCGGTTTATGTGAACGGAATAATTTCACTTTGCCTTCTTTATAAATCTGATTGAAGGAATGGAAGATCACACTGGCCATACGTCCTTTATGATACTCGTTAGGCCCGTAAACATTGAAGAATTTAAGTCCGGCCCAAAAGGGTGGATGATCTTCCTGATGAAGAACCCATTTATCGAATTCGTTCTTCGAAATACCGTATGGATTGAGTGGTTCAAGAAACGGGATCACAGTAAGGTCATCTCTATACCCTTTTTCCCCTGCTCCATAAGTAGCTGCAGAAGAAGCATAGACAAGAGGAACCTGATTAATGGTACAGTATTCCCAAATCTTTTCTGAGTACTCAACATTTAAATGCTGATGGATTGCATAATTAAATTCCGTTGTATCTGTTCTCGCTCCCAGATGAATTACAAAATCGATTTCAGGACGGGTCTTAAACAACCATTCAAATAAATCCTCGCGTTCTACACAAACCTTGAATAATTTCCCCTTGAGATTCGGAATTTTATCTTCTCTGTTAAACTCATCAACAAGTATCAACTCTGTGTAACCCAATTCATTCAGATGTTGCACCATGCAACTGCCGATAAAACCGGCAGCACCTGTTATCAAGATCTGTTTTTGTATAGTCATAGTTACAGTGCGCTTAATGCGTGTTCACTCTCGTGACCGGATAAGAGTTGCTCAATCGCAGTGTCGTAACGGTCCTTCCAAGATGAGATACCCCCCCAGTCCATTCCGTCGACTTCAACTGCTCCATTCGTTACAGAACCCAGCTGCTCATGAGGAACACCCTTGATCATGGATTGAAAAGCTTCAAGTTGGTCGGTCGCAACGCTAACTACGACTCTACTTTGTGCCTCTCCAAACCAATACGCATCTTTGCGTATTTCGGATTTTGCAGCTTTTACGTTGAATCCAAGATTACCGGTAAATGCCGATTCCAGCAGCGTCGTAAACAAACCACCTTCACTTACATCATGTGCGGAGCGAATGAGTTGATTTTTGATCAATCCGGCTATCGTTTGCTGTAATTGATATTCTTCTTCCAGATCAAAATGAGGCGCCGGACTGAATTCAACTCCGGATAACTTGTGCAGATATTCGGATGAGTTGATATCATTTCTACTGGAAC
Source organism: Chitinophagaceae bacterium (assembly GCA_947456025.1). Classification (GTDB taxonomy): domain Bacteria; phylum Bacteroidota; class Bacteroidia; order Chitinophagales; family Chitinophagaceae; genus Lacibacter. The sequence goes on from CANGQQ010000011.1 coordinate 13,122, forward strand.
CAATCATGAAAATCACATCGCCTTCCTGTTTGAAATCAAGCGTCATTTTCTGGTTGATGTTTTCCAACAGCCCCACCATACCAATGGTAGGTGTAGGGTATACGGCTCCATCCGGACTTTGATTGTAGAAACTGACATTGCCACCGGTTACGGGCGTGTCAAATTTCACACAGGCAGCTCCCATTCCCTTTATTGCCTGCACAAACTGGAAATAGACTTGGGGATCGTAAGGGTTTCCAAAGTTCAAACAATTCGTAACACCCAGAGGAAGACCGCCGCTGCATACAATATTTCGTGCCGCTTCACTTACTGCTATCATTGCACCTTTGAATGGATCGGCAAAAACATAGCGACTATTACAATCCGTTGTAACAGCTAATCCTTTGTCTGTGCCCTTAACCCAAACCACAGGAGCATCGGTAGGTGCGTTCGTGCTTGAATTGCCGGTACCAACCATGCTGTCGTACTGAAGATACACGGCACGCTTACTGGCGATATTCGGAACTTGAATCAATTTTTCAGCAACTGATCTCAAATCAGTTGGCACAGGAATGGTATTGGGATCAAAAGCTTGTATTTTGGAGAAATAGTCCGGCTCTTTAAACGCACGCTCATATTGCGGAGCCCCTCCCCCTAAAACGAGTTCATGCGCAGGCAATTCCGCATCCAGTTGGCCGTGCATGTAAAAACGCAGTATGCCATCGCCCGTTACTTCACCTATTTCACTGCAAGGAAGATCCCACTTTTCAAAAACGTCCAATACGAGTTGTTCCTTCCCTTTTTCTACTACCATCAACATGCGTTCCTGACTTTCACTCAGCAACAACTCCCAGGTTTTCATGTTGGCCTGACGCGTTGGAACCTTATCCAGATCAATGCGCATACCCACATTCCCTTTCGCACTCATTTCGGCTGTAGAGCAAATAATCCCTGCAGCACCCATATCCTGCATACCCACCACAGCTCCGGTTTGTATGACTTCAAGGCATGCCTCCAGAAGCTTTTTTTCCTGAAACGGATCCCCTACCTGAACAGCCGGCAATTCCTGCGCACTTTCTGCGGTAATGTCTGCACTGGCAAAACTAGCCCCACCTATGCCGTCTTTCCCGGTTGCACTGCCAACAAAGAAAACCGGATTTCCGATTCCTTCCGCTGTAGCACTTATGGTTTTGCCAGCTTTAACGATACCCACACTCATGGCATTCACGAGCGGGTTGGTATGGTAACAATCTTCGAAATAGATTTCGCCTCCTACTGTTGGCACGCCAAAACAATTGCCGTAGTGTCCAATTCCATGTACGACACCGGCAAGAAGATGTTGAGTTTTAGATTCATTCAAACTACCAAAACGAAGTGAGTTGAGTGCAGCAATAGGACGGGCGCCCATGGTAAAAATATCGCGATGAATCCCTCCTACGCCGGTAGCGGCCCCCTGAAAGGGTTCGATCGCCGAAGGATGATTGTGGCTTTCTATTTTAAACACAACCCCCAAATCATCACCAATATCCATCAGACCGGCATTTTCTTCTCCTGCTTTCACCAACATGCGCCCACCTTCGCGGGGCAAGGTTTTGAGCCATTTGATTGAATTCTTGTAACTGCAGTGCTCACTCCACATCCCACTGAAGGCGCAGAGCTCATTGAAATTGGGAGTACGACCTAATTTTTGTTTTATTAACTCAAATTCCTCTTCTGTTAAGCGAAGTTGTTTGGCGGTTGAAACTGTTATTTCCATAATTGATAAGAAACATCAAAAGTACAACTGCATCATGAATGGTTTGACGCTGTGGAAAGAAATATTTTACTTTGCCTCACCAAAGCATGACGTATTTCATTTTCGGCATATACCTACTTTTTTTTTGCTGGCTGATACCACGCATACCGTTTATTCAAAAATCGGGATTGAAACCGTCGTGGCTGATTGCGTTGTTCATCCTAAAAATTCTTGCCGGAATTGCCTATGGCGTTTTTTATACCTCGATTCCGGATTATAAGGTCAAGGCCGATACCTGGAAATTCTTTTATGATGGATGCAGAGAAACCAACTTTCTTTTTTCGGACCCGCTGGGATACCTTTCCAAAACTTTTGAAAATCCTTATCAACGTGATTACCGGCATTTCTTCTCCGATGTAAATTCCTACTGGAGTGACCTGAAACACATTTACATGGTTAAAATTGTATCTGTATTCAATGTCTTTTCCGGCTCCAGATACTATGTCAATGTGATCTTTTATTCCTTTCTGACCTTTTTTGGTCCGGTCGCTTTATTGCGGATTATGAAGGATTTATACCCGGAGAAATTGAAACTGCTTACAATCAGTATTTTTCTGTTCCCCTCTTTTTTGTTTTGGTCCTCCGGCATTCACAAAGACGGAATTGTATTTTCACTACTCACCCTGGCTGCTTATCTTTTTTACTTTGCACTAAAAAATAAAAAACTGGGTCCGGGAAAATTGTTTCAAATCGCCATTTTGTTGGCCTTCATTTTTCTGGTACGTAATCATGTCGTACTTGCTGCAGTACCCGGCTTTATTGCCTGGTGGATTGCCGAAAAATATTGTTCCAAAAAATGGGTCGCCTTTCTTGCTACGACCATCTTTTTTACCACCTTGTTCTTTACAACAAAATACATTCATCCAAAGCTGGACCTGCCCATTTCAATTGTATTACGACAAAAGGAATTTGTAAAACTGGGCGGCAGTTCCTTCTTGCCGCAGCGGGAATTGCATGCAGAGTTTACCAGTTTTCTGAAGAATGCGCCACAAGCGCTGAATCATACTTTGGTCCGGCCCTACATTACAGAAATTCTTTCACCTCTTTATTTAATAAGTGCGCTTGAAATTCTCTTCATCTGGCTATTGGTCTTTTTTTGGTTTTTCAGGTATACGACGAGTCCGTATAAAGATTCGGTTGTCGTATTTCTGGCACTCATTTCTTTCACGCTGTTATTACTGACGGGCTATATAGTTCCCCAGCTCGGCGCCATCGTACGCTACAGAAGTATTTTCATCCCCTTGCTCATCACGCCCATCATCGCGACCATTGAATGGCCCAAATTCATATTAAGATTTTTTAAATATAAATAAACTAACGCCCGTTTTCTATTTTTCAGAGCTTATAAATCAATATTTTACATTTTCAATCGCTTTTATTTCGTTTTTTTATTCACAACATCCTCTTTTTTTCTAATTTTTCGGGTTTTTTATTTTTCTTTGCAACTTAAATTATTCATCCATGCAATCGTTACGTTTTAAAGCAATTGACAAATTGAACAGTTTGACCGAAACGGTCGTACCGACCAGTACAAAAATTTCATCTTGTTTTGGTGAAAACGTTTTTACATTAAAAACTGCAAGAGAATACCTGACCGATGATGCGTATAAAAGTCTGGTAGCATCTGTAAAGGGTGGTAAACGGATTGACCGTTCCATGGCCAACCAAATTGCATACGGTATGCGTCAATGGGCCGAAAATAAAGGTGTAACCCATTACACCCACTGGTTCCAACCACTTACAGGTACAACTGCCGAAAAACACGATTCCTTTTTTACTTTAAAAAGTGACGGTACTGCAATTGAAGAATTCGACGGTGGCGCTTTGATCCAACAAGAGCCGGATGCGTCTTCGTTCCCCAGCGGTGGTTTGCGTGCTACATTTGAAGCCCGCGGCTATACGGCCTGGGATCCTTCTTCTCCTGCTTTCATCATGGAAATCGGAAACGGAAGAACGCTTTGCATTCCTACACTGTTTGTTTCATATACAGGTGAATTACTGGATTACAAAGGACCTGTTATCAAGGCACTGGAAGTCTTAAATAAATCTGCTGTTGAAGTATGTAATTATTTCGACAAAAACGTAACCCGCGTAACAGCTACATTAGGATGGGAACAGGAATATTTTGTAGTGGATGAAGCCCTCTACAATGCACGTCCCGACCTCGTATTGAGTGGTCGTACGGTTTTCGGTCATTCTCCGGCAAAAGGCCAGCAATTGGAAGATCATTATTTTGGCGCTATTCCCGAAAGAGTGTATGCGTTCATGCGTGATTTCGAAAACGAATCTTACAAACTGGGTATCCCTTTGCGCACACGTCACAACGAGGTTGCTCCCAGCCAGTTCGAATGTGCTCCCATTTTTGAAGAAGTAAGTGTAGCAATTGATCACAATTCATTGCTGATGGATGTGATGGATCGTGTTGCCCGTCGTCATAAACTAAAAGTGTTAACGCACGAAAAGCCATTTGCCGGCATCAACGGTAGTGGCAAACACAACAACTGGAGCCTGGCAACAGATACAGGCGTAAACCTCTTGGCGCCCGGTAAAACACCGAAGACCAATCTCATGTTCCTTACGTTCTTTATCAACGTTATCAGAGCTGTAGATACTTATTCCGATCTTTTAAGAGCCTCCATTGCCAGTGCCGGTAACGACCACCGTTTGGGCGCAAACGAAGCACCTCCTGCCATCATTTCTGTATTCGTAGGAAAATTCCTTACAGAAGTCTTGGATGCGGTTGAAAAGCGCGTAACTGATAAATTTGATGAACAAGATGAAGCCATCCTCAAACTGGATCTCCACAAGAGCATTCCGGAATTGATGCTTGATAATACCGACCGTAACCGTACTTCTCCTTTTGCCTTTACAGGTAACAAATTTGAATTCCGTGCGGTAGGTTCCAGCGCCAACTGCTCAAACGCGATGACGGTATTAAACGTTATCATGGCCGATACGCTGGCCCATTTCAAAAAAGAAGTTGATACCCTGATCGAAAAAGGCGAGAAAAAAGAAATCGCCATCATGCATATTCTGCAACGCTATGTTACTGAAAGCAAAAAAGTGCTTTTTGAAGGCGACGGTTACAGTGACGCATGGGCCAATGAAGCAGCGAAACGCGGACTGCCCAATGTAAAAACAACGCCTCCTGCACTGGACGCAATGATTACCAAGAAATCAAAAGAATTGTTTGAAAGAACCGGCGTCTTTACACATGCAGAACTGGAAGCACGTCACGAAATTGAACTTGAAAAATACATCAAGAAAGTTCAGATTGAAGGTCGTATCATGGGCGAACTTTGCACCAGCCATATTCTTCCTGCAGCCATTCGTTATCAAAACATTTTGATCAACAATATCAGAGGTTTGAAAGATGTAGGCATTGCTGAAAGCTCCTATGCAAACCAAAAACAAATTCTCGAAAAGATTTCTATCCACATCAATAAAGTAAGCGATCTGGTTGAACAAATGATTGGGGCCCGTAAGAAAGCCAACAATCTTTCCGATACACGCGAGAAGGCTATTGCTTATTGCGACGAGGTGAAAGGCAAATTCTTTGACGAAATCCGCTACCATGTTGATAAACTGGAATTATTAGTAGATGATGCCAGCTGGTATCTTCCTAAATACAGAGAATTATTATTCCTTCGCTAAGATGAATGCGAATTCTTTTCCGGAAGGCTGTCGGGTTCGACAGCCTTCTTTTTTACGCTTAATTGCAGCACAAAAAAACCATCCGGATCGGATGGTTTTTTCTAGCCTGTTAACAGGAAAGAATTATTTCATTTTAAATGACTCCAGGAATTTTGTTGTAAAGTTTCCACTTCTGAAGTTTTCATCACGCATCAATTGCTGATGAAACGGAATCGTTGTTTTTACGCCTTCAATTACGTATTCACTCAATGCACGACTCATGGTATTGATCGCTTCTTCTCTTGTACGAGCAACAGCGATGATTTTTGCAATCATGGAATCATAGTAAGGAGGAATCACATAACCTGCATAAACATGTGAATCGATTCGTATACCATGACCGCCGGGTTGGTGCAAGATGGTTATCTTACCGGGAGAAGGACGAAAATCATTATAAGGATCTTCTGCATTGATACGGCATTCGATGGCATGCATTTGTGGCTCGTAGTTGTGCCCGCTGATTTTCTCACCCATCGCAATTAAAATCTGTTCTTTGATGAGATCAAAATTGGTAACCTCTTCCGTTACACAATGTTCTACCTGAATACGTGTATTCATTTCCATGAAATAGAAATTGCGGTGCTTATCAACCAGAAACTCGATGGTTCCTACACTTTCATATCCGATAGCAGAAGCCGCTTTACAAGCAGCCTCTCCCATTGCTTGACGAAGCTCGGGCGTCATGAATGGAGAAGGTGATTCCTCTACCAGTTTTTGATGCCGACGTTGGATGGAGCAATCTCTTTCACTTAAATGACAAACTGTACCGTAACGGTCTCCGGCAACCTGGATTTCAATATGACGGGGCTCTTCCACAAACTTCTCCATGTATATTCCGTCATTCTTAAAAGAAGCTGCAGCTTCTGTTTTCGCCATATTGTAGTTGCGTTCCAAATCCTCTTCCGCCCAAACAACGCGCATCCCCTTACCGCCACCCCCTGCAGTCGCTTTTAAAATAACCGGATAACCAATTACTTTAGCCAATGATTTTGCTTCCTCGACACTTTCCAGTAATCCTTCACCACCGGGCACCACCGGTACACCTGCACGAATCATGGTTTCTTTGGCCGTAATCTTGTCACCCATAGATCGGATTTGATCGGGCGTAGGGCCTATGAATTTGATTCCGTTTTTACCACAGATTTCCGCGAACTTGGCATTCTCTGCAAGAAAACCATAACCGGGATGGATGGCATCCGCATTTGTGATTTCTGCAGCGGCAATAATGTTCGGTATGTTCAAATAAGATTCACTTCCGGCGGGTTTACCGATGCAGACAGCTTCATCGGCAAACTTAACGTGTAAACTTTCTCTGTCAGCAGTTGAATAAACAGCAACTGTTTTAATTCCCATTTCACGGCACGTACGTATGATACGCAAAGCAATTTCACCGCGATTGGCGATCAGTATTTTCTTAAACATGAATTAATAATTGAAGATTTTAGAAACGGTTAATCGGATGCATCAAACTGTGATGCAACGGCATCGGTAACGCCCTTGCACCATAGAACATGACACGAATTAACTGGGATCTACCAGGAACAACGGCTGATCGTATTCAACAGGGCTGTGATCATCTACCAATACTTTTACGATTTTACCCTTTACTTCACTCTCAATTTCATTAAACAATTTCATGGCTTCAATGATGCATACAACTTTGCCAACAGTAACATCATCTCCAACTTCTGCAAAAACCGGTTTGTCAGGAGTGGGTTTGCGGTAGAACGTTCCGATCATCGGACTTTTAATAGTTACATAGTTGCTTTGATCTTCTGAAGCAGCTTTCACAGGGGCTGAAGCGGCCGCAGCAGGCACAGATGCAGCAATTGCAGCAGGTGCAGCAACCGATGAAACAGCCTGTACAGGCGAAGAAATCACAGTTTGCTGAATGATTTCATCTTTTTGTTTTATAGTGATTTTGAAATCTTTTTGCTCAATACTTACTTCGCTCAAATTAGACTTATTGACCATTTTGATCAATTCCTGAATTTGCTTTAAGTCCATGATAATTGGTTTTAAAAATGAGAAATTTATTGGGGTCGCTAAGGTATGAAACAAAGCGGATTTTCAGTCATTTTTGCTTTAATTCATGTCATTTTAGTAAAAAAGAAATAAAAAAAGCCCGTTTTTGATAAAAACGAGCTCTTTATTAAAAAGTTACAAAACTCACTCTTTTACACGTTCAACATACTCGCCGGTCTTGGTATTGATGCGAATCAACTCGCCTTCATTTACAAAAAGTGGTACCATAACAGATGCACCTGTTTCTACTTTAGCGGGCTTTAATGTACGGGTAGCAGTATCCCCTTTCATTCCGGGCTCACTGTATGTAACCTGTAATACAATTTTATCGGGCAACTCCACACTCATGGGGAGTTCGGTCTCGGTATTGATCAGGGCAGAAACTCCACCTCCATCTTTCAGAAACTGAGGCGCATCAATCAGCGACTCCTGAACAGTAATTTGCTCAAACGTTTCATTGTTCATAAAGTTATACCCTGTATCGTCCTTGTATAAAAACTGAAACTCTTTACGTTCAACACGAACAGGATAAATATTATCACCACTGTTCCAGGTTTGTTCAATTGAACGGTTGTTGTCTACCCCCTTGAGTTTTGCCCATACTTTTGCTGCTGCACGGGCCGTCTTGTTTTCACCAAATTCTACAATTTTGTACAGACTGTTATCCAGCTTGATGATCATTCCACGACTGATATCTCCGGTATTTGCCATGATCGTAATTTTTTTAAATCCTTGAAAAGGAAAATGAATAAAAATTGAAGCCGCAAAGGTAATACAAGTGTTTGTTCTTCCCAAAAGACTGTAAAAATTAAACGAATCGGGCAACTTGACTGATATCATCTGTTCAAATAACAGCCGGCAGTTGGTGGTACAGGGATGCAACATTACCTTTGCTCCGCAAATTTTTAAATTATCACCCAATAAATGATTGTTCCATGAAAGTTACAGTTGTAGGTGCCGGTGCCGTAGGTGCAACCTGTGCCGATAACATCGCCCGCAAAGAATTATGTTCTGAATTGGTTTTACTCGACATCAAAGAAGGGATCGCAGAAGGAAAAGCACAAGACATGATGCAAACTGCTGCCCTTTTAGGTTTTGACACCAAAATCACAGGAAGTACAAACGATTACTCAAAAACCGCTAACAGTGATGTTGTCGTGATTACTTCCGGTTTACCCCGCAAACCCGGCATGACCCGTGAAGAGCTCATTGGTGTAAACGCCGGGATTGTTAAAGGCGTTTGCGAGAATATTTTAAAGTTCTCTCCCAACGCGATCATCATTGTGATCAGCAACCCCATGGATACGATGACATATCTGGCACTCACTTCAACCGGGTTACCCAAAAATCGCATCATTGGAATGGGCGGCACTTTGGATAGTAGTCGCTTTAAATATCAGTTGAGTCAACACCTGGGTTGTTCTCCGGCCGATTTGAATGCTGTAGTAGTAGGCGGACATGGCGACACAACCATGATTCCTTTGATTCGTTTGGCCACCTGGAACAGTGTACCTGTAACCAAATTCTTAAGCACGGAGCAACAGGAAAAAATTGTTAAAGACACTATGGTAGGCGGAGCCACCTTAACCGCACTAATTGGAACGTCTGCCTGGTATGCACCCGGAGCTGCCGGAGCCGCATTGGTTGAAAGCATTCTCAGAGATGAGAAAAAACTTTACACCTGCTGTGTGGCACTGGACGGAGAATACGGGCAAAAAGACATTTGTTTGGGTGTTCCTGTTACCATTGGAAGAAATGGCTGGGAAAAGATCATCGACTTTGAATTGAATGCCGAAGAACAGGCTGCATTCAATAAAAGTGCGGATGCTGTGCGCAGCATGAATGATGTTTTGAAAACACTCTAAGTCAAAATACGACCAACTAAAAAAAGCTACCAAATTGGTAGCTTTTTTTATCAAATCAATCCAATATGAAAAAAACAGTTTTCCTTTTTTGTATGTGCTTCAGTGCGCAAATCCACTTCGGGCAAACTAAATTAAAGCCGGGATTTGATCCTCATGAATATGTACAACTACTCTCGCTAACCTTTTTTAAATCGGGCGAGCCGGATAGCAACAAAAGAAAAACAGAAAAAGGAACCCATACATTCCTCTACCAATCGCCTGAATCGGAACTGTTCAATCAATGGAAACTTTATCTGAGAACGGATCACATCGCGGTGATCGATATTCGGGGAACCGTTCAAAAAACACCGAGCTGGCTTGAAAATTTTTATTCGGCTCCGGTACCAGCAACGGGTGTTTTGCAAATCAAAAAGGACTCAATTTTTCAATATCAACTGGCCAAAAATCCGGAGGCCTACGTTCATGCAGGCTGGCTCATTGGACTTGCTGCTATCGGCCCTTCAGTTCTTGAAAAGATGAACATGTTGTACGATCAAAAAGGCGTTCACGAATTTTTGATGATCGGTCACAGTCAAGGCGGAGCGCTGCTTTATCTTCTGCGTTCGTATTTGCATTACCAACAGGAACAAGGCCGACTTCCAAAAGATCTGAAATTAAAAACGTATTGCAGCGCAGCCCCGAAACCGGGGAACCTGTATTATGCGTATGACTTCGAACACATCACGCAAGGAGGATGGAGCCATACAGTTGTAAATCCGGTCGATTGGGTGCCGGAAACACCCATTTCGATTCAAACCAATTCCGATTTCAACCCAATCAGTCCGGTAACTTTTGTAAGATCCGTTATCAAACGTCAACCATTATTGATTCGTATAGCGGGAAAGTGGATCGTACGAAAACTTGACCGATCGACCCGAAAATCCTATAAAACATTTAAAAAATATTTTGGGAAACGGATGTTCCGGCAAATCCAAAAATCATTGCCAGAGTTGAAGCAACCGCAGTATAGTAAAGGAATGAATTACATGCGTACAGGATTACCGATTGTATTGATGCCGGATGATAAGTACTACCAACAATTCCCTTTAAAAAGTGCAAATCTTTTTCAGCACCATAGTTTTGAATCATACTATTATTTACTCCAACTCAATTTCCCTGAATTGGAACCCTAACTTCAGAGATTTCTTAACATGTTCATCGCTTGTGCAGCCAATGCTGTAACATCGATATTGTTCATGCACTTAAAATGTTTCCTCGGACATTGATCGTACCCAATTTTAGAGCAAGGTCGGCATCCTAATTTTTTAACTTCAAATACCCGGTGTGGAGTGTTTGCATCACCATAGTAGGGTGTCATCCCAAATGCAGGAACGGTATTTCCCCAGATACTGATTATCGGCTTTTTAAATGCCGCTGCAATGTGCATCAACCCTGTATCGTGTGTGATAATCAATTTTGCTTTCCGAACAAGATCTGCACTTTCATTCAATGCATATTTTCCGCAGGAATTATAAATCTTTACGGGATCGATTGCAGCGATCAAATCCCCATTGGAACGATCCTCGGGGCCACCCAATAAAACGATTGGGTGTTCAATTTGAGAACACAACGTACTTAATTTTTCTACCGGCAATCGTTTGGTTGCATGCGCTCCGCCAATCACCAGGCCTACATAACCTGCAGATTGAGCATAAGGCAAATCGTGCTCACTGATCTCCTCATCTTTTGGTATGAAATAATCCAGACCACGGCCATCATTTTGAACCGAAAACGCTTTTAGTGTTTCCATATACCGATCTACAATATGAAGATCCGGCATGCGATTGATTTTGAAATTTGTAAGCAGCCATTTCTGAATGTTCAGCTTATTGAAAGAATACGACTGTACACGAAGCGCTTTTTTTATTTTTAACGTTCGTAAATTATGATGCAAATCGATGATGCAATCATAATTTTCATCCTTCAGTTCATGCAGCAGCAAATCCCAGTTATCCTGCAAATAATAAAATTTGTCGATGTAAGGATTTGAAGCGACCACCTTATGCATACTGAATTTGGTCAGGAAATGAACTTCCGTATCCGGCTGTTGCTTTTTGAGGCAACGAACAACCGGAGTTGTAAGCACGATATCACCTATGGAACTGAAACGAATGACAAGAACTTTCATGCATGATTTTTTTTATCTCAGGGAAGCATTTCTTCGGGTTCGGTATAATTCAAATCTTTATGAAAGGTTTCTTCCGTGAAGTAGGCCGCGATGAGTGTAATTACCATAATCACAATACCTGTAACGATGCCACTTTTTACCAAGCCCCATTTCCAGCTATCCTGAAATACATCTTTAAACATCAGATTGATCAACGGTAAGGCTCCGCGAACCATATTAGGAATAGTGGTTGCAGCTGTTGCCCTCAGATTGGTTCCAAATTGTTCGGCACCCATGGTAACAAAAATGGCCCAAAAGCCCGTACTGAAACCCATCATGGCACATGCCAGATAAAGCATTCCATCGCTTTGAACCCAACCACTGAAGAAAAAAGCAACACTTAAGATCGTGAGTCCATAAAAAAGATACAACGCTTTTTTACGACTCTGAAAATACTGACTGATTAAACCTATAAGGATGTCTCCAATTGCTATGGCGGCATAAGCATACATGATGGATTTACCGCTGTCGATTTGATTGGACCCATACAACTCCGAAGCAAAACGATTGCTCAGATTGACAAGAATTCCGATCACATACCAGGTAGGCAATCCAATGAGAATGGAGAGGATGTATTTTTTAAATCGTTTTCCATTATTGAAGAACATCCAGATATTGCCCCTTTGAACATTGCTTTTTTTGACTTCATGAAACATACCGCTTTCAACAACACTGATCCGAAGCAATAACAAACCAATACCTAATCCTCCTCCAATTTTATAACACAACCTCCAGTCGTTGGTGATCTTGTAAATAAAATAGGCGAATACGGCTCCAAACAATCCAATACCAGCTACCAAAGAAGTTCCAACCCCTCTTTTCTTTTTGGGCAACAATTCACTGACCAATGTGATGCCAGCACCCAATTCTCCGGCCAAACCGATACCTGCAACAAACCGGGCATACGCATAATGATCGACCTCCTGAATGAACCCGGTAACAAAATTTGCAACTGAATACAGTAAGATGGATCCGAATAAAACACTCAATCGTCCCTTCTTATCACCCATGACACCCCATACAACACCTCCAATCAACAAGCCTACCATTTGCCAGTTGATGATCTTGGTACTTGCACTGATAACAGCTGTTTTGTCCAGCATATCAACTCCAAGCCCTTTCAAACTCGGTTCACGTACAATGGTAAACAACAGAAGGTCGTAGATATCAACAAAGTAACCCAACGCTGCAACAATAACCGGTAGCGTAAAAACGGCATTGCCTTTGGAGGGGGGCGGTTGCATGAACTTACTCTTTAGTGATTGATTTTTTTTGAGCAAAAAAGAATTTCCAGATGACAGGTGCCGTAGTAACCGCAATGATCACGATCACGATCAATTCAAGTTTATCTTTCAACTCAATACCAAATTGATTCTTTACCCAAATTTGCAGAAAGTGGCCGGCGAAAATCATACTCAAAACCCAACTAATGCTACCAACGACATTATAGAATACAAATTTCTTTCGATCCATTTCCACGATTCCGGCAATGATTGGCGCAAAGGTTCGGATGAATGGAAGAAACCGCGCAAACACAATGGCTCCGCCGCCGTGCTTTTCATAAAAATCGTGCGCTTCATTCAAATATTTTTTCTTAAAAAAGAGATTGTCTTTCCAGTGATACATAGCCGGGCCAATTTTTCTTCCGGTCCAATAGCCCACCCAGTTCCCTAAAATTCCCGCTAACGAAATCAGGCTGATCAACAGCATTAAATCAAGCCACTCAGATTGGACCTTTTCAAGTCCGACAAGTTTTAGGAATTCGAACGCAAGATTTGTACTGTAGATCCCGGCCACAAACAACAGACTGTCACCGGGAAGGAAAAATCCGGCAAACAAACCGGTTTCGGCAAATACAATAAAGAGCAGTAGCCATAGCCCCCCGTTGTAGATATAAAACATCGGATTGAAGAGATCCTTCCAGCTAAACTTTTTTTGCAAATTAACTTTGGCGCCATCGGAAAGATCATTGAATGCAATTTTTTGATCTTCATACTCTAAGGCCGTAAACAAAACCGAATCAGTTGGAGCAATAACAATCGAAGAGGTTCCATCTGAACCGGAAGCATAGGTTTTCAAATCCCCATGAATCGTAATGGAATAAGCACGTACAGGCGCCTCATATTGATTGATGACCCGAACAGAAACTGTTTTTTGTTGGGCAACAACAATTTGAACACCAAACAATAAACAACAAACAATGGCAATTTTACGTAACATGGACTTCATGGTAATAGAATAATTTGAATAATCATTATGTATGCTCAAGTTCTCCCTCCCATTTGCTGACCACACCGGTAGCCAGTGCATTTCCTACAACATTGGTCATACTTCTGAACATATCACAAAAATGATCGATCGGTAAAATCAAAGCAACGCCTTCTGGTGGAACTTTAAACATGGCGCAGGTTGCTAAAACAACTACCAGCGATGCACGGGGCACACCGGCAATTCCTTTACTCGTTAGCATTAACACCAACAACATCAGAAGTTGTGTTCCCAGATCCATTGGAACATGATAAGCCTGTGCAATGGCCAAACTTGCAAACGTCATATACATCATACTCCCATCCAGATTGAAGGAATAACCCAGAGGCAGTACGAAGGATACGATTTTATCCTTACAACCAAAACGTTCCAGTTCCTCTGTTAACTTGGGGAACACGGCTTCGCTACTGGTTGTACTAAAGGCGATCAACAAGGGATTGCGAATACGTTTTAAGAGCGTGGGCATGCGGTTACCCAGGATCAGATAACCAACACTAATCAGCAATACCCACAAAATCGAAATCCCCAAAAGGAAATACAGAAAATAGATCAGATAGAATTTAAAAATTCCCAGTCCTTTTACGGCAACAACAGCCGAAAGTGCACCGAACACGCCCAATGGAGCTGCATTCATTACATAACCTACCATTTTGAGTATAATGTGCGAGACCAGATCCAGTAATTGTACAATCGGTTTTGCATAATCCCCCATTGCTGCCGTAGCTACTCCAAAAAAGATTGAAAAAACGACAATCTGAAGAATCTCATTGGTTGCCATTGCTTCCACAAGACTACGGGGAATCACATGTTCTACAAATTTCTGCAGGGAGAACTCCGTGGTTTTGGACATCAAATCTTTTAATCCTTCGGTATCCGCCTGACTCAAGTCAATATAAGAACCCGGCTGAAACGTATTGACCAAAACCATTCCAAGCAAAAGTGAAACCAGTGAGGCAGAAACAAACCATAAGAGTGCTTTACCTCCTACCCTTCCAACCGCCTTCAGGTCACCCAGTTTGGCTATACCTACCACCAATGTTGAAAACACAAGTGGTGCAATGATCATTTGAACCAACCGGATAAAAAGTGTACTCAGTAACTTAATCTTTGATGCAAAATTCCGGGCCCATTCATCCGAAGCATTTACATGAACAAGATAACCGGCCACAACACCAAACAGCATTGCAAGCAGAATGTAAAATGTAAGACGATTGCCTCCTTTCATGTAAGAACCAATAAGGGACGCAATATACATCTTTCACTCCTGAATCCCCATCAATGAACTCCGACTTAAATCTTTTAACTGTTATTTTAAATAAATCTCTATTTTGCCGGAACTTTTTTATTTAAACCACTACAGCATGAGCGTATTTGTCAAAAAACCAATGAACGTCTTGTTAAATGAGGCCGCTGAAACCGGTACACATACCTTAAAAAAAACGCTGGGTGCCTATGGGTTAATCGCATTAGGTATTGGAGCCATTATAGGTGCCGGTTTGTTTTCCATTACAGGTATGGCAGCTGCAAATCATGCGGGTCCGGCCATTACGATTTCCTTTATCGTTGCAGGCTTTGGTTGCTTGTTTGCAGGACTCTGTTATGCCGAATTTGCTTCGATGATTCCTGTTGCCGGCAGTGCTTATACTTACTCGTATGCTACGATGGGTGAATTCATTGCCTGGATTATTGGATGGGACCTTGTTCTTGAATACGCTGTTGGTGCTGCAACTGTAGGCATAAGTTGGAGTCGTTACCTGATCAAATTTCTCGACGGGTTCGGAATCCAGCTACCGGTTCAACTCACGACAGGCCCATGGGATGGCGGACTGATCAATCTCCCGGCTGTTTTTATCATTGTCCTAATGAGTTTACTGCTCATTAAAGGAACAAGGGAAAGTGCATTTGTCAACAGTATTATTGTTGCCGTTAAAATAGCTGTTGTACTCATTTTCATCATTCTGGGATGGAAATACATCAATCAAACCAACTACACACCTTATATTCCTGAAAACACCGGATCATTCGGAGAGTATGGCTTTAGCGGTATCATCAGAGCCGCCGCCATCGTTTTTTTTGCGTACATCGGATTTGATGCCGTAAGTACAGCAGCACAGGAAGCCAAAAATCCCAAACGCGACATGCCCATCGGGATTCTGGGTTCTCTGGCGATTTGCACACTCTTGTACATTCTCTTTGCGCATGTTATGACAGGTGTTACCAGTTATACAACCTTTAGTGGTAAAGACGGGATCGCTCCGGTTGCCGTGGCAATAGAACATATGGGAACAACAGATGCCTCCGGTACATTACGTCCCGATTACCCTTGGTTAAACAGGGCCATTGTTGTGGCGATACTCTTTGGGTATGCTTCGGTTATTCTTGTCATGCTCATGGGCCAGAGCAGAGTCTTTTTCAGCATGAGTAAAGACGGACTGATTCCCAAAATCTTTTCCGCAGTGCATCCCAAAACACAAACACCCGCAAAAAACAATTTACTGTTCATGCTTTTTGTAAGCTTGTTCGCGGCTTTTGTTCCGGCTCGCGTGGTGGGTGAAATGACCAGCATCGGCACTTTGTTTGCCTTCATACTTGTATGTATCGGAGTTCTCGTCATTCGCAAAAAAATGCCCGATGCACCCAGAGCGTTTAAAACGCCGCTTGTGCCCTTTGTGCCCCTTATGGGCATCATTACCTGTTTATTCATGATGGTTTTTCTGCCATTCGACACCTGGATCCGTTTATTGGTTTGGATGTTGATAGGATTGCACATCTACATGAGTTATGGTATCAAATACAGTAAGCTGGGCGACGGCACCATGGTGCGCAGGGGAAAAAATACGGCAGCAATCACAGGTATCGTTCTTAGTATTATGCTTTTAATTGTTGCTGTACTGCATCAAACCGAACAAGGATTTGACGCGGATAAAACGCTAATGATTATTTCCTTGTTAACCGGTGGACTTTATACCGGCTACTTTTCCTTTTTGTTGTTTCAAAAAAGGAAACATTGATCTGCATTACAGTAAATAAATGGAGCATTGGATCCATGCAAAACAGGATTTTACACTACGGCACAACCAATCGTGATTGTTTGTTTACCTGCAGTTTCCTACTTTTGCGAGACTATTTTTTGAGCAAAATTCAAGGCCAAAGAATTTTGATAAACTCCAAAATTCAAAAGCCGTATCAAACAGAATATTATGGGAAGGATATTTGAAGTTCGAAAGAGTACCATGTTTGCCCGTTGGGATCGCATGGCAAAACAGTTTACACGGATCGGGAAAGAAATCGTGATTGCCGTTAAAGCAGGCGGACCGGACCCATCCACCAATGCGGCCTTACGCAGATGTTTTCAAAATGCACGCAGTGTGGGAATGCCCAAAGATCGTGTTGAAGCAGCGATCAAGAGAGCACAGGGCAAAGAACTCATTAATTACGAAGAGATTTTATACGAAGGGTATGCCCCACATGGTGTAGCGATACTTGTAGAAACAGCTACCGACAACCATGTTAGAACTGTCGCCAATGTAAAATCACATTTCACCAAAGGCGGCGGTGCTTTAGGGAATAGCGGAAGTGTTTCCTTCCAATTCAAAAAACTGGGAACGTTCAAATTGAAACCGGAAGGATTGAATGCAGAAGAACTGGAACTGGAATTGATTGATTATGGTTTGGAAGAACTGGGTGAAAGTACCGGTGAAAATGGAGAAGATATTTTGGTCGTCCGTTGTGGTTTCACCGATTTCGGAACCATGCAAAA
>CANGQQ010000012.1 GCA_947456025.1 Chitinophagaceae bacterium
AATGGATGGACGGATACGGCTTCGCCTGCTGCCTTTTGTATGATGTATTCGACCTGTGACTTACCTGAAACAACCGGAGCCGTGTTAGGGAGGACCATCACTTCGGTAAAACCTCCCGCTGCAGCGGCATCAATGCCGGTTTCGATGCTTTCTTTGTATTCTAGTCCGGGGTCGCAAAAATGAGCAAATAAATCAACCCAACCGGGTGAGACAAAAAGACCGGGATGATCAATAATCTTATCGGCACCCGGTGTTTCAATTGATCCAATTTGCTGTATCACTCCGTTTTCGATCCATAAATCCTGAATTGTTTGATGGAAAGGAGAGGTGGGGTCACATATTTGAGCCTGCTTTATTAATATCGTCATGGAGCCGTTCAAACTTTGGTTCCGCTAAGATCGTTTTTTTTGATTGATTTTGCTGCAAATACATTTAAATCTTACATTTGCAACCCATTGAAAATGTTTAATGGTCAATGGCGGGACGTAGCGCAGCCCGGTAGCGCACTTGCATGGGGTGCAAGGGGTCGCTAGTTCGAATCTAGTCGTCCCGACGAAAAAAAACTTCACCAAAAGGTGGAGTTTTTTTTATGTCCAAACTATTTGTCCGGTAGCGCATCCCGCTTGGGCGGGAGGGCCGCTGGTTCGAATCCTGTCTTCCCGACGTTAAAAAAAACTTCACCAAAAGGTGGAGTTTTTTTTATGTTAATATGACTTGAACATTAGGTAAACACTGCAAATGTGTGTGGCGGCACGTTCTATACCACAAGTCACGTTTCATTTAGAATGCAAGCATGGTTTTAATTGATAGAAGCATTCCATGAATTTCAGCCAAAATTCAACTGTTCTGTTGTAAAGTTTCAACCAGTTGAATGTATTGCGACATCGAAGCGTCTTTTGTGATTCCTTTAAGTTCCTGCCAAGCCTGATGTTTGGCCCTGGCAACAAAATCAAATGGATTTTCAGGCTCAGGTACATTAATATCACCTTCTGTTGCTTGTTTGTACAAAGCATAAAGCTTGAGTAGTGTTGCATTATCCGGTTTTTGAGCTAATAATTTACTGTTGGCAACCGCATTTGAAAATTGACTGATTAAACTGTTATCCATAAAAGTTTCTTTTTATTTAAAATCCCAAAAAATCTGCCACACCTTTCATGAGCAAGCAAATACCCGCCAGGGTGAGACCGTACAATACAAATGAAAAATTATGATCCGTTTCATAAAGTATAAACGTGATCAAAAAGCTACTTAAAAGCATCGCCGCTCCAATGCCACAAAAAATCAAACCGGAATTTTGTTTGCGCCGGTAGGTTTCCTTTTTCCATGCATTAAGGATTTCAGTTATTTGACTGTCGGACATTGCCGTCTCTTTCAATTTTTCAGTAACCTGATCCGTATCCAATCCCTGCTGTTTCCAGTCGGAAATTTGACGAATGTATTCCTGGATGGAGAGCGTAGTCATACTTGATTTTTCCATTAATTTAATAGAAATCCTTTAATGGAACAAATGCTCAAACGAATTATTTCTGTCTAAGAATAAGTAAGCCCCGTGAAAACACGAGGCTTGCAAGCTATTTAACAGACTAGATTTCCCGATCGGGATTAAAATGCTCCAGTTCGTTGGCAACTGCAGTCAGGAACATGGCTCCTAAACTTCCATCCACAATTCGATGATCGTAACTCATACTCAGATACATCATATGGCGAATAGCGATACTGTCACCATGAGGGGTTTCAATTACAACCGGACGTTTCTTAATTGCACCAACCGCTAAAATGGCAACTTGTGGCTGATTGATAATAGGAGTTCCCATTAAACTGCCGAATGTGCCAAGATTGGTGATGGTGAATGTTCCACCGGCGGTATCATCAGCTTTTAACTTGCCGTTGCGCGCATTGTCGGCCAGTGCATTCACTTGTTTAGAGAGTCCGACAAGATTTAACTGATCGGCATTTTTAATGACAGGTACGATCAGATTACCGGAGGGAAGCGCAGTGGCCATTCCAATATTGATGTCCTTTTTAACGATGATTTTATCCCCGTCTACCGAGCTGTTAATTTGAGGGTATTTTTTGATGCACTTGGCAATGGCTTCAATAAACAGCGGCGTAAATGTAATTTTCGTTCCTTCACGCTTTTCAAACTCTTTCTTCTTTTTATCGCGCCACATCACCAGGTTGGTGACATCTGCTTCGGTAAAACTGGTTACGTGCGGACTGGTTTGCTTACTGCGCACCATGTGATCTGCAATGAGTTTGCGCATGCGATCCATCTCGATGATCTCAACATTTCCGCTATAAACAACAGGACTGGAAGCCGGTTTCGGAGCCGGCGCATCGGATTTTGCAACCACAGCAGAAGACTCCTCTCTTACGACAGCAGGAGCAACAACAGTTTGAGCGGAGCGTCCATTGGAAACGTAATTTAAAATATCCTTTTTAGTGACACGGCCTTCATTACCAGTGCCGGGTATTTTTTCAAGTTCCGTCATGCTGATTCCTTCCTGTGCAGCGATATTCAACACCAAAGGAGAATAAAAGCGTATGGCGTTAGCAGCGGGAGCAACGGATGCTCCGGCAGGCTGATAAGGAACTTCTTCGGCAACAGTCACAGTTGAAGACTGCGAAACAGCCAGTTGTGGCGCAGGCGTATGCGAAACAGCATCGGCTTCGGATCCTGTTTTGATCCGGGCGATTACCGTTCCAATAGGAACAACATCATTGACCTGAAATAAAACTTCGGAAAGAACACCTTCTACGGTACTGGGCACCTCACTGTCCACTTTATCAGTAGCAATTTCAAGTACGGTTTCATCTACTTTTACCGTATCACCGGGGTTCTTATTCCATCGAAGAATGGTCGCTTCTACGATACTTTCGCCCATTTTAGGCATTACCAGATCAACTAAAGCCATAACATTAAAAAGTTTAATTTATTCTTATTGGGCCGATATGCAGGTTGCGGCACTGATAGTTCTATGCGTTGCAACAAGGATCATCAACGAATGATCAACAGACTACAAACTTCGGCAGGCAAATCGTTTTTTCGCGGTCAAAGGTAAAGAAATGAACGTTAATTTTTAACATCCCTCTCAATAAACCGAAGTAAATACAAAAGGGCATTGGCCGCAGTTAATTCGATATTTCTTTTTCGGTCATGCCGGAATCGGATACAATGCGTTTCCATGGCTGTACCGGACCCTACCGCCACCCAAACAGTACCAACGGGCTTTTCGGATGTGCCGCCTCCCGGTCCCATGATACCACTGGTTGCGATCCCGTAATCTGCACCTGAGTGTTTCAACAATCCTTTTAACATGGCTGTTACCGTTTGTTCACTTACAGCACCAGAATGCTCCAATGTGTGATGCGGGACATCCAGAAATGTTTCTTTAGCATCATAGGAATAAGCCACAACCGTGCCTTTATAAAACTCGGAGGAACCGGAAATGCTTGTGATCAAATGAGCAATATAACCGCCACTGCAACTTTCGGCCGTTGCCATCGTTTTTTGATGACGGACCAATATACGACCCACAACCTCTTCCAATGGGATGTCTTCATTTACAACCAGCACATCGTTTAATATTTCCTGTAAAGATTGAAAGTACGACTCCAGCTCTCGGATTAAAACATCTTTTTCAAATCCCAATGAGCTCAACCGAAGACGAACCATCCCATAATTCGGGAGGTACGCTAATTTTATGTGTACCGGCAAACTGGATTCAAAATCGATCAAGCGTTCTGCAAGGAATGACTCACCAATTCCTGCAGTCAGGAGCGTACGGTGTGCGATGACAGGCAATTGAAACTGATCACGCAATTTGGGCAGAACCTGAAACTCCATGATTCCCTTCATTTCATGCGGCACTCCCGGCATCGATATAAAAATGCGTTCGTTTTTTTCAAACCACATACCCGGAGCGGTTCCTCTTGGGTTGGGTAAGACCGTGCAGACATCCGGGACTTCGGCTTGTTTCAAATTGCGATCCAAAAGAGGGCGTTTCAAAACCGATGTAAAGATTTGGTGAATATGTTGTAAAACATCATCATTTACAATCATCTTACCTCCAAAATACGCGCAAAGTAAGGGTTTGGTTATATCATCGGCAGTAGGCCCCAAACCACCGGTTATTAAAATAATTTCAGAATGAACTGCTTCCTGATCCAGTGCTGCTTTGATTGCATCGGCATCATCACCAACTGCAACCCTGCGCTTTACCCTGATTCCGATTTTATTGAGTTCAACAGCCATCCAGGCACTGTTGGTATCAATCGTTTGGCCTATCAGCAATTCATCACCAATCGTAATGATCGATGCAGAAACAACATGTTGTATCATGGATTTGGTGATTGAAAATAAGGAAGAAGTGCAGCTTTTAATTCCTGTGGCATGACTGATTTAGACTGTGTTTTTGAATCCAGAAAATAGAGCACTACTTTTCCGATGGTCAGCAACCGATCTTGCTCGTTTAGTACCTCATGATGAAATTCAATACGGTGATTGTCCGACAATTCACGAAGTTCTGTTTTGATGGTAAGAAGATCGTCGTAATGTGCTGGACGCAGGTATTTACAGTTTAATTCCACAACCGGCATCATGATTCCCATTGTTTCCATTTTTTTGTAGGTAAATCCCAATTTCCGTATCGCTTCGGCCCGGGCTACTTCAAAATATTGTGCATAATTACCATGATAAACGACATTCATTTGATCGGTTTCTGCATAACGTACCCTTACTTGAGTTTCGCAATTGAACATTAGAATTGAATTTATAGAGTTCTGCTATTTGTTGATCAATCCATCCACGCTGATCTTACCGGGCCCGCAAAGCAAAACGGTGATAAATACCGATAAATACAAGCCGGCACTTTCACCTTCATTAAAAAGGTTTCCATGGTTTGCCACAAAAAGAGCATAGGACATACAAATGACCAGAGGTAGGACCGTAAGTCTTGTAAACAAACCGATTGTTACAAAAATGGAACAAAAGAATTCAGCAAAAATGACCAGGGCGAGTGTTGCTGTACTTCCAAGTCCCAGAAAATCGATGAATTTATCTTTTTGATCTGCAAAATGAATCAGTTTCGAATAGCCATGATTGACACACATTGTAATGCCAAAAACAAGTCGTAAAAATAGAAATGAAATGTTAAAAACAGGAGCGGAGTACTTGATAGATAAAAGTTTCTTCATGATGGAACTATTAGGATTTACGAAATTAACTGAACCTGAACTTTTATCCACAAAAAATTGGAATGGTGTTTGAAAGATCTGACGGGGGAGTACCTTTACGCCCAATTGCTGTAGCGTCAATTTAAAATATTTTGAAGATGAAGAACGTTTTCTATTATATGAGACCTAAATATGTTTTTTTTCTGTTGTTCTTGTTGAGTTTGTTTTTTCAGGAATCAGCAACCGCTCAAGCAACAGCCGTTCATACCGATCCACAATTGAAATTCAAAAAAGCCCGTGCTTTCTACATGAACGAACAATTTACATTGGCAATCCCTTTGTTACTGGAACTACAACAGGAATCGGCGTCAATGGGATCAATCCATAAAAACCCGCTGGAACTGGAAGTGGATTTTTATCTTCAATCGAGCCGTTTACAGGTTTTTGATGAACGAGGTGTCGTTCCTGCCCGTGATTTTATCTCTTACAGTGATCATCCGGTACGTACTTCTCAACTGAGTTATTTTTTAGGCTCCTTTTATTTTCGAAATCAGAATTACGCCGATGCATTGGATTATTTTGAAAAAGCAACAATCGAGCACCTGAACAACAATCAAATTGCAGAACTGAAATTTCAAATGGCCTATTGCTATTTCTATGATAAGAAATTCAAAGAAGCCAAACCGCTATTTAATACCATCCGTAGAATTCCTAACGACCGACATGCGAATGATGCGCAATATTATTATGGTTTCATTGCTTATAACGACAGGGATTACAATGAAGCGCTTCAAAGTTTTGAAAAAGTTAAAAAACATCCGCAATACGGCCAAATCGTTCCATTTTATCTGGCTTCCATTTATTATTTCCGGGGCCAAAAGGATAAAGCGATTCAAATAGCGGAAGAAGCGATTCAACGAAAATCCATGCTGTATGTATCAGAGATGAAACAACTGTTAGGGCATGCGTATTTCGAAAAAAAGGACTATCAAAAAGCACTGTTGTATCTGGAACCTTATGTCAACAACAATCCCAAAGTAAGCCGGGATGACTTATATAAAATCAGCTTTTGTTACTATCAAAACAACCAGTACAACAAAGCAATTGACGGCTTTAAGCAATTAAGCGGAAGTGAAGATTCGTTGAGTCAAAACGCCATGTATTTACTGGGTGATGCGTATCTGAAAACAGGTCAAAAGGAAAATGCACGAAATGCATTTGCTTTCTGTGCATCAAACAGCAGCAATCCGTTGCAAAAAGAAATCTCTTTGTTTCATTATGCGAAACTATCTTTTGAATTGGGATATCAGGGTGTGGCTATCACCGAATTCAAACGTTTCTTAGAGCAATACCCATCAAGCTCCTATCAACAAGAAGCAAAGGAGCTTCTCGTAGCTTTATTAGCCGGGACCAGTAACTTTAAAGATGCCATAACCTTAATTGAATCTTTAAATAATCCATCAGAAGCCACCCGAAAACTTTATCCTGTAATTTTATATGGCAGGGCCGCGGAACTGATCAACGACCATCAACTTATAAAAGCCGAACTCTTACTCGATAAAATTCTGAAACTTGAATTCAATACATCTGTTTTACCACTTGTACAATATTGGAAAGGTGAAATCGCCTACAGAAACAATCGTTTAGATGAAGCTATAGGATTTTATAATTCATTTTTACAATCCGGCCATAAGGGAATAGGAGAGGCAACCCCCAAGGAAGCCCAATATAATCTCGGTCATTGCTATTTAAAGAAAGAAAATTATACGCTCGCTTTAGGATTTTTTCAAAAAGTTGTTTCCTCGGTAAAATTGAGCGCACCTCAAATCGAACAGGATGCCTATACGCGTCAGGGCGATTGTCATTTTATGCTCCGCAATTACAAACAAGCCTTGACGCATTATCAACAAGTGATTGATTTTTCATGGTCCAATGCAGATTATGCATTGTATCAAAAGGCTATGATACAAGGCATCAGTAACACCAAATCTAAAATTGACATTTTGAACACGCTCCAAAGAATGTATCCATCAAGTTCGCTGGTTCCAGATGCCAACATGGAAATTGCAAAAGCATACATTGCCGACGAGCAGTTCAAGTCGGCATTGCCTTACTTGAATTATCTCGTTCAGCTTCCACAAAATAATGGGTACCGTCAAATCGCTCTTTTACAATTGGGCATTGTCTATTACAATCTCGATAAAAATGAAGAAGCTTTAAATCAGTATAAAAAACTACTGGTGCAATATCCCAATACCGATGAAGCCGATCAGGCACTCGAAAACATTCGAACGATTTATATCGAAACCGGTCGTCCACAGGAATATGAATCCTTCATCCGTTCAACCGGGAAAAATATTTCGCAAACTGAAGCTGATTCGCTTGCTTATGCAGCAGTAGAAATCAAGCTAAACAACAATGACTGTCAGGGCCTGCTCGTGCAAGCCGACAATTACTTAAATCGATTCCCGAATGGTTATCATACGATTGATGTTCAGTACTACCGAAGTGAATGCTTGATGCAGCGAAAAGATTGGAAAGGAGCGCTGCCCGGATATGTATTTGTTGCAAAGCAGGGAAACAGTCGTTTTGCCGAACGATCTGCCCTTTTAGCCGCAAGAACCTATTATTTTGAATTGCAGGATTATGCTGCCGCACAGCCATTTTTTGAACAATTGAGAATAATCACCACATCCGACGACAATCGATTGGAGGCACTTCGTGGATTGTTGCGATGCCATTATCAATTGAAAAAATACGATGCCGCAACAGAAGTAGCGAAAGAATTATTGAACCATAAAAATGCCGGTAATGATGACAAAGCATTGTCCAATCTGATCACAGGACGTAATTATCAAACGAAAAGCCAATGGGATCCGGCAATACAATCTTATCGTTCAGTTGTTACTTTAAACAAGGGTGAATGGGCCGCTGAAGCCCGTTACGAAATTGCCCGTTCGTATTATGAATTGGGATCCTTAAATGCATCCGAAAAAGCAGCGTTTGAAGTCATCAAAAAAAGCGGCTCGTATGACTTCTGGGTTACACGATCTTATATTCTGCTGGGCGATATCTACTTTAAACAAAAAGATTTCTTTAATGCCAAGGCAACCTATCAAAGTGTAGCAGACAATGCCATCAACCAGGATTTGAAAACGGAGGCGCAAAAGAAACTGCAAATGGTAATCGAAGAAGAAAAGAAAAATTCTAAAATCGAAGGTTAAAACAAGAATTAAAATGAACATTACTTTCTATCATAAAACCAGATTTCAAGTATTTATGTCCGTTTTCGGATGTCTACTTTTAAGTCTTCCAATCTATGCACAAGACTCCACAAAAAAGCAATCGGTAGTGATCACATCGGCCTACAAACCCGTGTTGAAGCCATCTGCAAAATTGCAATTTACCGCGTCACCTCCGGCACCCGACGGGAAATTGCCGTCTTTAAATTATCTATTGCCCATTCAAAATATAACCATCCGATTACAACCCTTTGCACTAAAACCGATTGCATTGCCGGCAGATTCGCTTCAAATTATTCGGAATAACAATTACATCAAACTGGGATATGGGAATTATAACACTCCATATGCTGAAGCAGGTTTTACACAAGGAACACCCGGAAAGGCACTGTTCAACTTATTTGTGAACCACCTGTCTCAAACAGGTCCTTTACGCGCTCAGAAATATGGCAATACTTCCATTCTTGCAACAGTCAATACCATAAAAAACAATCTGGAACTGTATGCAAAAGCCGGTTACCAGCGTCAACACTTTTATTTGTATGGTCCGGACCCGTTGTTAGCAGGAGCCAAAATAGACTCGCTTAAAAAGCCTTACCAAATATTTACGATTAAAACCGGTTTCAGAAATGCCGTCCCGGATGAAAACGGAATCACTTACAATCCCGAAATACATGTTCAGGCATTGAATGATTTGCGCTCAACAGAATGGAATACCTCTATTGATATTCCTCTGAATGTACGGTTCAATGACCAACTGAACTTTACGGTTCGAGCCAATGCCGACCTAACCTGGTTTCAACCTGTTGCACAACCATCCTACACCAATCATCTTTTTTTTATACAGCCTTCTTTTACATTCAAAAATGAACAAGTTAAACTTCTGGCGGGAATAAGACCTACATGGGATCAGGGAGTTGCTCATGTGTTACCCGATCTGCAATTAGACTTTTTCTTCAGTGAGTATAAAACAACCGTAACAGGTGGAATAACCGGCAGGATTCAAAAAAACAACTATTTGTCGCTTTCAAGACAAAATCCATGGATCGAACAACCACTTCAACAAATCAATACAAAGGTTATTGAAGCATTTGGCGGTATAAAGGGAATGGTCGTAAAGGGTTTGAGTTACAGGCTTCAAGTAGGATATGCCGAATTTTCGGAAATGCCTTTGTTTCGCAATGTGATTCGACCCTCTGTTTTTGACCTGGTATATGAAGACAAACTCGGTTCTATTCACACACAAGCAGAACTCGGTTTTGTCCTTCAGGATAAATTGACCGCAACGGCCCAATTGGATTGGTACAATTACTTTTCTCAGCAATCGGAAAAAAACGCCTGGCATTTGATCCCGTTACAGTTCAATACAAGTTTACACTGGAAACCAATAAACAAACTAATCGTACACGCAGATTTGTTTATGTGGCAAGGCCCTTTGTATTTGAAGTCGTTACCGGATCAGGAAGGACGTTTGCCGGCAGTTGCCGATCTAAACATAGGCGCAGAAGTGAATCTGGTCAAGAATCTTTCGGTCTGGTTGCAAATGAATAATCTATTGAATCAAACTTACCAGCGATGGAATAATTATCAGCAATTGGGTTTTCAGGTTCTTGGCGGAATTAAACTTACTTTTGATCAAAAGCAATAATTGCATGATTCCATTGATTAACAGGTATCTTTTTTCGCATAAATCCATTTCATTTGCTGATTGGGGTACGATTCGGATACAGGAACGATCTGCCGAACTCGATTTTCATAATAAACTGTTACACGGGCCTTCTTATGAAATTCAATACTCATCCGAAGTCACAGGTTCTGAATTGTTTATCAACTGGCTCGTGAATCAGTGCCAAATGGAGTCGGGAAAAGCTGTTTCAATGCTGACGGAGTTCATGCATGATTTTCAAAAAGCGATTCAGTCTCAGGGCTCCTATGTTTGGAAGGGGATAGGAACCTTTCAGGAATTAACAGCTGGCAACCTTACGTTTATTCCAGAACCTGTAGCCACATTGTATCCTGATATTGAGATCGAACGTGTGATCCATAAAGATGCTGATCATGTATTGACAGTAGGAGAACAAGAACGTACGAAATTTGAAATGGAAGCCTGGCTTTCCGACTCAAAAAAGAACATTAAAAGCAATTGGTGGATAGCGGCAATCATGATTGTTAGTGTATCTGTTGGCTTAATACTCTCTTATTATTTCATGCACCCTTCGCAATTTCATCAACAAGGCAATCATCAAACCATCAACGTTTTGGATATGCCTTTATTACACGAAGACATACAATAGCATTTTCAATTTAATTATATGTTTCTATGAATCATCTGGTTCAGTTTCAAGCTTGTCCTTGCTGTAAAAGTGTACGATTGGAAAAAGTTCTTCAACTGAAAGATCATTCCATTAGTCAGGAATCATTTGATTTGTATTCTTGCATGGATTGCGGATGCAGAATTACACAAAATGTACCCTGTGAAACAGCGATACAACGCTATTACGCGGCAGATAATTACATTTCTCATTCCGACACAAGAACCGGCTTGATCAACAAGCTCTATCATCTGGCCCGAACCATAACGCTTCGATCCAAACAACGAATCATTCAAAAAGTTACCGGTCGTACTACAGGCATGTTGCTGGACATGGGATGCGGCACAGGTGCTTTTTTAAATCATATGGCCACAAAAGGGTGGAATGCTATTGGATTGGAACCAGACCCGCAAGCACGTAAAGTGGCCGCACAACGATACAATGCAGATGTTTATCCATCGGATCAACTATTTCAATTACCGGGAGAAACCTATCATGCTATCACTTTATGGCATGTTCTGGAACATGTTCATCGTTTAGACGAAACCATCCAGCAGCTTTCAACTGTTTTAACCAAAAATGGCAAATTGATTGTAGCAGTTCCCAATTATACAAGTCACGACGCCATGCATTACGGAGCACATTGGGCAGCTTATGACGTACCCCGACATTTGTATCATTTCTCGCCTCAATCCATCAAACTGCTTATGCAAAGACATCACTTAAAAGTAGTGCGGACCTATCCGATGTGGTTGGATAGTTTTTATGTGAGCATGTTAAGTGAACGATACAAAGGAGGGAACTTGATAAAAGCCATTCTGCAGGGGATATGTTCGAATGCCGTTGCATTGTTTCAGAAAGAACGTTGCAGTTCGTTGATTTATATTATTGAAAAGGAAAAATAAGAGCAGGATACAAAAATCGGTGTCAGGAAACATCTTCTTTATCTTCCATGCCATCGGGGATTGACAGTAAAATTTTATCGATGCGATGTCCATCCATGTCAATAATTTCAAACGTAAACCCTTTCCATTCCAACTGATCTCCGGTTTGAGGAATCCGTTCCAATTCATGAAGAATAAATCCGGCTAATGTGTCGAATTCATGCTCTCCTTCATGCATCCATTCTGTTTTCTCAAACCGACTCAGGAAATTGTAAAAAGGGATTTGGGCATCAACCAGATAAGACCCATCCAAGCGTTTGACGATTTCATAATCTTCGTTATGTGGTTCGGGTATATCACCAACGATCGCTTCGAGAATATCGTTTAACGTGATCATTCCCTGAACACTTCCGTATTCATCTACAATGAAAGAACTGTGTATTTTACGTTCTTTGAATTTCTCCAATACCTGATAAGCCGAATTATTTTCCGGAACGAACAACGCCGGCTTCATCAAATCCTTGAATAACGTAAAATCATCGGACACGTAAAGATCTTTGATGGATACGATCCCTTTTATGGAATCCAGATCTTTATCACATATTGGATAAATGGAATGCGGTTCATTCGTGATTTTTTCTTTGATCGACGCCTCCGTATCGTTTAAGTCAAACCATATAATATCGTTACGGTGTGTCATTAACGATGTAATGTTTCGATCTCCAAGATGAAATATTCGTTCGATGATTTCCTGTTCCGCTTCTTCGATCGTACCCTGTTCGGTACCTTCACTGATAATGGCTTTGATCTCCTCCTCCGTAACCTGATTATCCTGTACGGTTTTGATATTAAATACACGAAAAATCAAATTAGTAATGAAATTTAACAACCATACAATTGGGTGTACCGATGTAGCAAAAATCTGCATGGGTCTGGCAACCGCCATGGCAACCTTTTCGGATCGTAACAACCCAATTCGCTTAGGAACCAACTCGCCTAAGATGATAGACAGGAAGGTGACTAAAACAACAATAATAGCGGTTGCGACACTTTGTGCATAAGGTTTCAGAAAATGAATCTTTTCCAGGAGAGGAGCCAGGTCATCACTGAATTTTTCGCCGGAATAAACCCCGGTTAATATGGCAATGAGGGTGATACCAATTTGTGCTGCAGAAAGAAATATTTCCGGATTTTCCGATAAATGGAGTGCAATACGTGCGCGCTTGCTGCCTTTAGACGCAAAAGATTCCAGACGAGTTTTTCGTGCCGAAACGAGGGATATTTCAGCAATAACAAACAAGCTGTTCAGAAAAATAAGAGCAAATAAAATGAATAGTTCCATGTATGATCAATCGAACAAATGTACACTTCCTGATTCATACTCCATTCAGAATCATTGCAAAGGCAGATTAACATTGTGTAACAATCCTTGTTTTCGCTTTTGATACAAAGCAGCCATATAACGGCCAATCAATATTCCCAGCAGTCCTCCACACAATACATCCAAGGGAAAATGCGCTCCGGAATACACTTGAGCATAACAAACCAAAAAGGCCCAAACAAAAACAAGAAGTAGCCAACGTCCTGTGAGGTGACGCATGGTGAAAAAAATAAAAGTCGACATTCCAAAATGGTTGGCTGCATGTGAAGAAACAAATCCAAATGAATGCGAACAGGGAATCAGCATACGGGCCGAGGAGGCTGTGATACCATCCCAACAGGGGCGGGCCCGCTCGAACAACTCTTTAAAAACCCGTGTACTGATGCTATCGGTCAAGGCAAATGTAATCAGAAAAAAAAGCGCCCACCAGAGTAGTTTCTTTGGAAAGTTGATTCCGACAAACAAGAGCAGAAATAAGTAAACGGGAGACCAGAAAAAAGGATTTCGGAAAAAAGGCAAAATCACATCCAAAATGGGATGAGTCCATTCCTGATTGATGAACCGAAAAACGGATCGGTCTGCCCTGATCAATGACTGAAGCATACGAATTCAAATATAATCAACCGTTTGTGTAAAAGACACACAAATCCATGAATAATTGATAAATTTGCACACTTGCTTAAGAACATGAGGAAACGGCTTCAATTACCGCCTACAGGTCGCTGGGTATTACAATTGTTTTTTTTGTTTTTATTCGGCTTTACTGTTATGCGACTGATTACTTTTTACACCTTTCATCCCAGAGGGGTGTTTGTTACCGATGTCATTCCATCCTTTGTCATGGGCTTACGCTATGACATACGATGGATTTGCATCATTCTGGCTCCGCTTTTGCTTATTGGCAGCATTCCGATGCTTTCACCTTTTCATTCGAAACGAAACAGAACGATCTGGCTGATTTATCTCATTCTAGTAGGAGCAATTCTGATTTTCTTTTTCGGAGCTGATTTCGGGCATTTTGACTACATCGATACCCGTCTCAATGCAAGTGCATTAAATTTTGTAGAAGATTTTGCCATTTCCATGAACATGTTATGGCAGTCCTATCCCTTGTTATGGATTTTTTTGGGCATTTCATTGGTCATTTATGGTTTTTATAAAGTGTTGCACCGTACACATCGAAAAGTTGATTTCACTATTGACGAAACTCCATTTAAGCCCATTCGCGTCCTTTGGCTCACGTTATTTGTCTTCATCGGAATCTGTGGAAACAACCCTGCAAAACCTTTAAAATGGAGCGATGCGTTTCAATTAGGTGATAATTTCAAGGCTTATTTGGCCTTAAATCCGCTTCAGAATTTTTTTACGACACTTAAATTAAGAGAACCTTTTGCCGATGATGGAAGGGCCGCCGAACAGTTCGATCTGATGAAAGACCTGTTGAATCTTAATGAACAAAGCCAAGTCCTTAACTACCGACGATTAGAAACCTTTCCTGTACCTGCAGAAAAAAGAAACGTAGTGCTTGTCTTGTGTGAGTCGTTCAGCATGTATAAAAGCAGTTTAAGCGGGAATCCTTTAAATGCAACACCCTTTTTTCAGCAACTTGTAAATGAGGGCTTGTTTTTTGACCGGTGTTTTTCGCCTCATTTTGGCACAGCAAGAGGTGTTTTTGCGCTGTTAACCGGCATTCCCGATGTGCAACTCAGTAAATTTTCAACACGTAATCCCAGGGCGCTCAATCAACATACCGTGTTGAACTGTTTCAAAGATTACAGTAAATATTATTTTATCGGAGGTAACAGTGAGTTTAACAACTTTAAAGGGCTCTTGGTCAACAATGTTCCGGGATTGAATCTTTATGAAGAAGGAATGTATAAGAGTCCGAGGTTCAATGTTTGGGGAATCAGTGATCACGACTTATTTAAGGAAGCCCACCAGATTTTAAATCAGGAAAAAAAGCCATTCTTCGCGATCATTCAAACGGCCGACAATCATCGCCCATTTGTCATTCCGGAACAGGATAAACCGTATGTTGACAACCGTTTATTTTCAACGGATCTACTTGAGAAATACGGATTTAGTTCACAGGACGAATTTCAGGCTTTTGCCTATACGGATTACTCGATTCAATCCTTTATGGAACGTGTTAAAAAAGAAGATTGGTACAAAAACACTTTGTTCGTTTTTATTGGCGATCATGGGGTGAAAGGGAATGCATCTGCATTGTATCCCTCTTCCTGGACCAATGAACGTTTATCGGATGAGCACGTACCCTTGTTGTTTTATGCTCCCGGTTTTATTAGACCCGAAAAAAGAACGGAACCGGTAAGCCAAATTGATGTATTGCCCACCATTGCAGGCCTCTTAAGAACACCCTATGTTAATTCCACACTTGGGAGAGACCTGTTAAGAAAACCCGATGGAAAAGACTTCTCCTTTATCATTCACCACGATGAAGGGAAGATCGGAATCGTGAACAAAGACTATTATTATATTTTAAACTTAAATCTTCAGAAGGATACATTAGTACCTGTACGCTACAATGTTCCCGTCCTGGGCACAGAAGAGTATCATCAAATTAAAAAAGACTTATCGGTTAAAACAGTTGCATTTTATGAAACGGCACGTTGGATGTTATTGAACAACCAGAAACAAAAAGTGAAAATCAGGCCTTAATGTATTTTACGTGCAATCATAATCAAACGGGGTGAAGACTGAACATCATACGGTGCTAATTGATAATCACCGTAAACTTCTTGCAGTTGTAACCCATGATAGGAGAACATATCGTTGAACTCTCCTAAACTGAATTTGGCAACCTTTTCAGTAAACTCCAGCGGTTCAGAAAGATTGTTTTCATCTTCTACCACAATCTTTTTGTAGAAATGCGTTTCGTCGAGCCATCGTGTAATCAAAAAACGAACACCTTCGATTTCTGTTTCACTTTTGTATTGCAAATGATTTTCAACATAATGAGCATTCAAATAATCCATCACCAACAATCCGTTTCTTTTGAGTGATTGAGCAAAGGTTCGGATGGCATTATCATGCTCCCGAAATGTGTTGAAAAATCCAAAACTGGTAAAGAAATTAAAAGCGTAGTCGTAATAATTGATCCGGAACGGGAAGCGCATATCATGTACATAAAACTCTAGACGATCGGATTGGGATTTGAGCGCCTCTTCAATACTATCTGTACTGATATCAATTCCAGTAACTTCAAAGCCTTTGGAAGCCAGATAAATACTGTGTCGACCTTTTCCACAACCAATATCCAGCAGACGGGAATGGGGGTTTATGTTTAACGTGTTTAAGAGTGTGTCAATAAATGCAGCGGCTTCTTGTTCATCTCTGTGTGCATATAATTTATGATAATAGGTTGAATTGAACCAATTCTTGAACCAAAGATTTTCTTCCTTCAACTGTGCATTCATCTGTCAAAATTAGGAAGTTGAACGAACTTATTGAAAGAAGAGAGCATCAACCATCGGTTGCACCGATCAATTTATTTGAAATGATTTACTTTTGACTTCTTTATGGTTTCAGCAATCGTTCATTTCATCCATACTGTGATCGACTGGTTTTACCCGCCGTTCAAGAAATACATGCCATTGCAAACCTTTCGCTATGCTGCATGTGGGGGAGGGAATACTTTATTGGATATTATACTGTTTTTCATCAGTTATAATTTTATTTTCCATAAACAAATTGTTCATACGCCCTACATTGCCTTAAGTCCGCATATCGCATCCTTCCTTTTCTCCTTTCTTTTCACATTCCCGATCGGTTTTTTTATGAGCCGGTATGTTGTTTTTGAAGGGAGGGATGTACGCAAACGCGAGCAATTGCCCAAGTACATGATGGTCGTTCTGGGTGCCATTTTAATGAACTATTTCTTTTTAAAGGTATTTGTGGAAACGTTCAACTGGTATGCCACACCTTCCAAAATTGCAACAACCTTCTTCGTTGTTGCGTTCAGCTATTATTCCCAAAAGCATTTTACGTTTAAATAAGATCTGGTTTTTGTGTATCCTTAAAGCAAAAACACTAAGGCTTGTTAGTTTTTTAGTTTAATAACTTAC
Organism: Chitinophagaceae bacterium; assembly: GCA_947456025.1. Taxonomy (GTDB): domain Bacteria; phylum Bacteroidota; class Bacteroidia; order Chitinophagales; family Chitinophagaceae; genus Lacibacter. The sequence goes on from CANGQQ010000012.1 coordinate 17,080, forward strand.
ATTTGTTCTTATTTGATTGCTTAAACAAACCATATGAGTATTAACCGTAAAATTCTTACACTGGATGAATTCACGATTCAACAGCTGCGCAACTTCCCACATGCAACCGGTGAATTAAGCAGTTTGTTACGTGATCTTGGATTGGCTGCCAAAAGAGTAAATGTTGAAGTTAACAAAGCCGGACTTGTTGATATCTTAGGTGATGCCGGAACTGTAAACATTCAGGGTGAAGATGTTAAAAAACTGGATGTCTTTGCCAACAACCAATTCATGAAGGTATTGCAACACGGAGTCAGTTGTGCCGGGATCGCCAGCGAAGAAATGGATGATTTTGTAGCCTTTGACGATGAAATCAGCAAAAAAGCCAAATATGTTGTCATGTTTGATCCTCTTGATGGCAGTGGCAACATTGATGTAAATATTTCGATTGGAACCATCTTCAGTGTCTATCGGAGGGTATCTGAAAGAGGAACCTTATGTACCAAGGAAGATTTTCTCCAGAGTGGAATCAATCAGGTAGCTGCAGGGTACATGGTGTATGGTTCCAGTACGATGATGGTTTACGCGACCAGAAGAGGAGTGAATGGCTTTACGCTTGACCCCTCAATCGGTGAGTTTTGTTTGAGTCATCCCGATATTCAATGTCTTCCGGACGGCAACATCTATTCTGTCAATCATGGTAATTTTTTCCGTTACGAAAAAGGTGTTCAGGAATACATTACTGAGTGTCAGAAAAAAGATAAATCTAATGGAGGCCCCTATACACAACGTTATATCGGGAGTATGGTTGCAGATGTACATCGGAGTTTGATCAAAGGGGGAATTTTCATGTATCCGGGCACTACCGATAAGCCAAATGGTAAGCTTCGTTTGTGTTACGAATGCAATCCTTTTGCCTTTATCGTTGAAGTCGCCGGAGGAAAAGCAACTAACGGCATGATTCGGATTCTGGACATACAACCGAATGATTTGCATCAACGGGTTCCACTTTTTATAGGCAGTAGCAACATGATGAAGGAATTGGAAGAATTCCACAAACCTCAAAAAGAACTAGCAGTATAAAACAGCCAATTCTGCAGGATTTTAAAAAATGTAACTTTTTTGTTGCATTAACGGAAAAATAAGCAACTTAGCACTATTAAAAGAAGTTCAATGATCTTGAGACATTGAACTTCTTTGCTTTTGGAACGCATCATGAAAATAATTGAAGTAAAAAATCTGGTTAAATATTACGGATCGTTTCACGCCGTAAAGGGAATCAGTTTTGACGTTGAAGAAGGTGAAATTTTTGGATTGTTGGGCCCCAATGGTGCGGGCAAGTCAACAACACTTGAAATCATAGAAACATTGCGTGAAAAGACGGAAGGAACGATCCATGTTGCGGGTATGAATCTGGATCAAAATGCCGAAGCCATTAAGAGCATGATTGGCGTCCAACTCCAATCATCCGGCTATTATCCCGGATTGAATCTAACCGAATTAATCGAGTTGTTTGCAGGCTTGTACAACAAAAACATTTCCGCTCCGGATTTATTGAAAAAAGTCAATTTGGAAGAAAAGGCCAAATCCAAATTCAAAGAATTGAGCGGAGGACAAAAACAGCGTTTCTCAGTTGCTACCACATTAATCAATCAGCCTAAAATCGTATTTCTGGATGAACCAACCACCGGCTTAGATCCTCAGGCCAGACGCAATCTTTGGGAACTCATCAAACAAATCAGGAAGGAAGGTGCTACCGTAATTTTAACCACTCATTATATGGATGAGGCAGAATATCTTTGCGATCGTGTGGCCATCATTGAAAATGGTTCAATCGTGGCGTTAGACAGTCCGTCTAACTTAATTGATCAACTGTTGGCTACCGGTTTCGAAAAGCCCAGACAGGTAAAACAGGCAAACCTGGAAGATGTTTTTATTGCCTTAACGGGTCATGCTTTACGTGAAGATTCGTAATTTGAAAGCAACAGATGGATTGAAACTTCAAAATATATAAAACAAAAACAATGAAAATCAGTACGCTCACGATTAGTTTTTCGATTCTTACCTTGGCTGCCTTTGCTCAAACAAAAAAAGCTCCGGTTAAACCTTCAAAGCCGGTTGTTAAAACAACAAAGTCTCCTGTTGCAACAACTTCCATCATAAAAACCGGAACAGACAGTTTAAGCTACGCAATAGGTGTAAATATTGGAGGCAATATGAAAATGCAGGGAATCGAAAAGCTGAACTACGCTGTAATGAACAAAGGCATGGAAGATGCCCTGAAAGGAAACAAACTTTTAATGGACGAAAATACTTGTAACATGACGATACAACAAAAACTACAACAATTCATGTCAGCCAAAAACAACGTACAAAAAGAAGAAGGAAGAAAATTCCTGGAAGAAAATAAAAAACAACCCGGTATCGTAGTATTACCAAGTGGCATTCAGTACAAAATCATCAATCAGGGTACAGGAGCCAAACCCCTTTTGGAAGACACGATAAAAGTACATTATAAGGGCACAACGCTTGACGGCAATGTATTTGATGACTCATACAGCAGGGGAGAACCGATTGAATTCCCGCTTGGCAATTTGATTGAAGGCTGGAAACAAACCCTGATATTAATGCCTGTTGGAAGTAAATGGCAACTCTTTATCCCAAGTGATTATGCCTATGGCGACCGTGGCGCGGGCAATAACATCCCCGGTGGAGCAACCCTGATTTTTGAATTGGAATTACTTGACGTAAAACCTCTTAAAAAATAAAATCAAAACGGGATGCATGCATCCCGTTTTGCATATCATTCGAAATCTGTTTTTCATACACGAATAGATTTTCAAAACATTCTCCGAAAATTGTTACATCCCGATTATGAAATGGGAACTACTCGATTCTAAATATTTATTTACGGATGATTGGCTGACCTTACGATCTGATTCCTGTAAACGACCCGACGGCACCATCATTGAGCCTTATTATGTGTATGAATTTCCCGATTGGGTAACAGCTGTTGCCTTAACGAAAGATCGGCAAATCATTTTGATACAACAGTACCGTCATGCATTAGGAAGTGTTTGTATTGAAATTCCGGGAGGTTGTATTGACCCTACCGACACAACACCGGAAGCAGCATGCGCCCGTGAATTATTAGAAGAAACCGGATACCGTTTCAATCATTTTGAATGGCTGTGTACTACATCGGCCAACCCTTCAACCAACAACAATTTAATGCATATCTTTCTCGCTACAGGCGGAGAGAAAATACAGGAACAACAGTTAGACTCAGCAGAAGATATTACCGTTTCGCTTTATACGATCGAGGAGGTAAAGCAATTGTTACGAGATCAAAAAATTGTTCAGAGTATGCATGTAACGGCTTTGTTTTACGGATTGGAAAAGCTAGGTGTTCTAGTTTATTAATCTTCCCTTTTTATAGCAATGGATGCAATATCGACTTCTCCTACCAAAAAGACACTTCCGCATACAAGAATCAGATCATCGACGGTAGCATCCTTTAATGCCGACCATAAAGCTTCGTTCACTTCTTGATAGGTCATTCCAGAAAGAGAAAACTGTCTTGCTTCATTTTGCAATATCTGTTCAGGTAATGCACGCGGGATTTGAGCTTTCGTAAAATAATAGGTTGCTGTGGATGGCAGTAGTTCCAGAACAGCAGTAAGGTCTTTGTCCTTGACCATACCAAAAACAATATGCAAATGACGAAACGCTGTTCTTTCCAGTTGTTCAAGTATTTGACGAATGCCATCTACATTATGGCCAACATCCAGAACCACGGTAGGCTTGGATCGGACAATTTCCCACCTGCCCATTAATCCATTTAATTTTCTGGAATTTCTTAATGCATACTGAAGATGTTGTTCCTCAACAGACCAACCTGATTGTTTCAATACGTCACACGCCGTCAACACTGTCAGTAGGTTTTTTTGCTGATACCATCCGTTAAGATCAAGTCGATAGCTCTTGATCGTATGATTCGATTGTCTGGCAACAGATAGATGCAGGAAATCAGCAGCTGCTTCGGCATGTACAATTTGATATTCTTGATTTGCATAATGAACATCAGCATGTTGTTCACTTGCTTTGGCTGTAAATACAGGAGATGTTTCAGGCAATACCTCACCGATAACAACGGGAACATTCTTTTTAATGATACCCGCTTTTTCACTTGCAATTTCCGTTAACGTGTTGCCCAACATATTCATATGATCCCATCCGATATTGGTAATTACACTCAATACGGGATGAATGACATTGGTACTATCCAGTCTGCCGCCCAATCCGGTTTCAATGACCGCAATATCCACTTCTTGTTTTGCAAAAAAATCGAATGCCATTGCAACGGTGATTTCAAAAAAAGAAGGTTCTATTTCTTCAATGAGAGACTTGTATTGTTGTGTAAAGGACACTACAAACTCTTCGGGAACCAAGAAACCGTTCAACTTAATTCGCTCCCTGAAATCACGCAAATGCGGAGAAGTATACAATCCGGTTTTATAACCCGCGGTTTGCAGAATGGCTGCAATCATATGACTGACAGAGCCTTTGCCATTGGTCCCGGCCACATGAATGGTTTTTATCTTTTTATGAGGATCCCCAAGTGCCTTGCAAAGGGCGAGTGTATTGGTAAGGTCTTTTTTGAAAGCGTCCGCTCCGGTTCTGCTAAACATGGGGAGACGCGTGAATAAGTACTCAATGGTTTCTTTATAATTCATCTTGAACAAAGATAAAATTCTAAATGGAACCGAATGATGGGGTTTGATGCTTGAAGTACTAAGTTGTATTAAATTAGAAAAACCCTGAATTAATCATTTACCGTAAAGTTAAACTGAACCGTTACCGTGGACTCGTCATTCGATCGATCAAATTGTATGTTTTTCAGATAACTGATGATGGCATTTGCATAAGACTGGCTTCTGGCTGTTGAATTTTTCCCAAAGCCAACAAACGTACCTTTCCCTTCGGGAGATACTTTTACAATAGCAAAAATGGTCGCTTTTTCCAGTTCTCCCTGAAAGGAATAATACTTGATAATCTTCCGGTTCCCATTTGTAACACGGGGACCACCGGATCTGCCCGATCCACCATTACCATTGTAATTATCGCTATTGGAATTTCCATTGGGTTTTCCCTGATCTCCCGAACCGCCTGCAATGCCCTGGTTTCGGCTGTTATTATACGTATCACTGTTATTCCCTCCGGTTCCCGTTCCACCACTAAAAACTGCTTTTGGTTTTTTAGGTGCCGGGGTTGAATTTGTTACGGGTATGGTAGTTGAAGGTTTATTTTTTGCTACCGAAGGTTCCTTATCAACCGGTTGCTTTTTTACGGGAGTCGTTTTTTTATCTGCCTTTACAATTTCAGGAATATCTGCATCCTCCCGATTTGTGGTCTCTTTGTCCTGATCCGGTACGGCTTCTGTTTGTTGCTGACGAGGTGCTGCAACTTCTTGTTGAGGATCGGGTGCGGGAGCATCAGGAACCAAGGGCTGAACATCGCCAAAACCGATATCACTGTTTCCAAGATTCACTTCTATCCCTTCTTCAGGAACTGGTGGCGGCACAACCGGGACAGAAAAAGCGATCCAGAAAAAAATGAGTAACAAAAGTGCATGCGTAAAGACTGTAACAGCAAGTGCCTTGACGTTTTTTTGTGTCTCAAATCCGTTTGCCTGCATGATAGAATGAGTGTGCATCGAAATTAAATGATTTCAATTAAAAGTTAAGCAAACCTTTTCAAAAGCAATCGTTCAAATCTAATTTTTAAGGGAATCTTAAGATTCGTAGAACTTAAATTGATCTGATCGAAGAAACGAATTTTATTTGAGCTTTTCAATTCAAACGGAGTCATCAAATCATTTACAATCGCAGGATTGATCTATACATTCAAAAATGAACAATTTTTGATGCGTAAAAAATGCAAAGTGGAGATCAGTTTGCATGCTCCCGATTAAAGAAGGGCTCACGGAAGTTATACCGGCAATAATATACAATGTTCAAACAACCCGATGAAAATAAATCAGCGACGTACACCTATCGAAGGGCACTAATAGAGCCTCCTGAATGTTGGCGTATTGCCCCGGTTGTTAATGGGCAAAATCCATTGCATAATTACCTTTAATCCGTTCCATAGGCGGATTGTAATACCCGTATTTTAGATCGGGGAATTCATCGCGAATCAATTCCATCAATTGCTTGATTCCCAGTAAGTCGCCGGTTTCCGCAATGCCCATTTTACCCAAATACCAGTCAGGGTCAATATTAAAATTCCTCCATTGTATCATTTTAAGCCGGGTATCTTTTATCAATTTACGCAAGGCTTCATATTCTTCAGTTGTATCGGTAACACCGGGAAAAACAAAATAGTTAATGCTCGTCCAGCCTCCAAATTCAGTAACTACTTTTAAGCTTTCGATGATATCCTCAAATGCATAATTGTTGGGACGATAATAGGATTCGTAAATATGTTTTCTTGCCGAATTGGTACTTACGCGAATACTGTTAAGTCCTGCCATACAGAGCTGACGAACGGCAACCGGATCGGATCCGTTGGTATTGATGTTGATATTGCCCTTGTCACTATGCTTTCTTATTTCTACAATCGCTTTTTGAATGGTTTCCCACATCAGCAACGGTTCCCCTTCACAGCCCTGACCAAAAGAAAGAATAGGATAGGGGGCTGTTTCCAAATGCGGTACGGCAAACTCCACAATTTCTTCAGGCGTGGGTTTGAATGTGAGACGGTCTTGAGGGCTCACGATACTTTCTTCCTGAGGTTGAAACGAGATGCATCCGATGCAATTGGCATTACAGGCAGGAGATACCGGTACCGGGCATTCCCAACGACCTAAAGCAAAATTTCGGGCAGCAGGACAATTGTACGTTTGACAACAATTCTCCATCAAATGCCGAACCAACCGATTCTCCGGATAGGCCTTCAGTAATTGATCTGCCCCTTGTTCAATTTTCTCCACATCGTAGCCTGAACATTCCTGACGGATGTCATTTTCAATTCGTACGGCCGTTACATAAAACTGATTATTGTGCCAACCGGCAGCAGTATAACAAAATAAAGGTAAGGTGGCAGCATCCGGTTCTGTTTCGAAGGCTGCAAGATAAAGACATGTATGTGCCGGCGGAATAAAAGCTGCAACAGCCCATCCTTTTTCACATAAACGCATTTCACCGGATTCAACATCAATTCCAATGGCCTTCCGACCCGGTAATTCGTACAAATTGCCTCCTTCAGGAAGTTCAATCCAATCTTCAGGTTCAACCGGAAACGCATCCCAACCTTCTCGACCGATTGCGTACAGCGATGTGTCTTCGTAGATGTTCCCATTTCCGTCGGAATACAATAAGTAAGGCGATTGTGTAAGCATAGTTTGAACCTTTATAAAACAAAGCTGAATCCTTTAATTCAATCAGATTGCAGCCGTAAAAACGTTTACAATATTCGTAAAAAGGAATCAAAATGCTCCGATAAATTCCCGGCGCAATCCGGCCATCTTATTTTACTGTAAATTGATGGATACAAAAAGCGTTCATTTCATCCATCTCCAACTCACTCAGAACTGCATTGGTTTCAAATTGAATAAATTGATTTTGCCGCGTATTGATTGAAATATAATCATTACGAATACGCATATTCTCAATGTTGGACCATTCAATTAAACGCTTTCCGAAATTAGCAGGCGCCCTCACACCTGATGCATCAATGAAAATTGTGGATGGCTGGTATAAAGATCGCTCGGAATAAAGGAGCAATAAAAGACCGATGCTGCCGGATAGCTGCAAAATACCCATAAAATTCAGATGCATCGTTTGAAAGAAATAATAGGAGGCATAGATCAATGTAAAGACTTGTGCCAATCGAAAGATGGTATTTGATAAAGTTGTTTGCCGAAATATTTTTGTTCCGCTCACCACAAAAAGGAAACTCAATAAAGCAACTGAAATTTGAACTAAAACAAAAAGCAGACTGGGAGTAGGTTGATGAAAATTTCCCCAGGCATTTGCAATCATTAAAAAACCGGCCAATAGGTGCAATAGTTTTGCGGCCCTTTTTTGTTTTTCGAATGGTTCATAATATATCGGGATCGTATATGTTGCCATAACTCTTCAAAGGTACGACAGAGATGGTGCAAACACCTCCGTAAATTAAAAAACAAGATTACACCGGATTCGATTTCAATAACAGGTTGCAAAGTTTGTACAAAATACGTGCACCCACATTTTCATCCCATTCTTTGTTACTAACGCCTACTTCACACAGATCGAAACCTATAATTTTACGGCCCGATTTGATGACTTTTCGAATGATATAAAAAACCTGTTCTGTCTCAAGCCCCCCCATTACGGGAGTACCTGTATTTGGGCATAGTTTTGGATCCAAACCATCAATATCAAAACTGATGTAAACATGATTGGGAAGCTGTTCAACGATTTCAGCAGCAATTTTTTTCCAGGGCTCACTTTCGTATAAACGTTCCTTCAACTCACGATCAAAATAGGTGATGATTTTATAGTTACTGGAACAAATCCGATCCCATTCACTATCACTATAATCACGTATACCTACCTGTACCAGTTTAGAAATGGCAGGAACTTCCTGTAGGGCGTTGTACATGATTGAAGCATGTGAATACACAAATCCTTCATACCGATCCCTCAAATCACAATGCGCATCAATTTGAAGGATTCCAAAATCCGGATACAACTCAGAGAGGGCCTTCATATAGCCTAAGGGCACACTGTGATCTCCACCCAACAAAGCCACAAGTTTGTTGTTTTTTAATAACGATCGGGTTTGATCGTACACCCATTGATTGAGATAAGCGCTTCCTTCATTGACTTCTTTAAGGGTTTTAGACATGAATTTATTAGCACTTACATTCTCGTCTTTTGAGATATAGTCAATATACAATTCCGCCTCTTTTCGTAAATAATCGCTTTTCATTAAAAGCTTACGGTCGGTCTCACGCATGTAAATTCCCTGTCTCCATCCGTCTCTCAAATCATTATCGTATAAATCGACCTGCAAACTGGCTTTCATAATGTGTTCCGGCGCACGTGCAGTCCCCGCACGATAACTAACAGTCACTTCCCAGGGAACGGGGAGAATGACCAATCGGGCATCCTCTTCTGAAAAAGGTAAACCAAAAATGTTGAAATTGGGATTGGACGCATCATTGGGGTCAAAAAGAGACAGGTCGGTCATTTATTTGTTAAATAAGTGGTAAAAAATGCTTGAACAAAGTTAATAGAGCAATAAACACAATCGAAAAAAGCCCATTATTTTTTTCTTTTTTGCATCAAACCTTCCATACGATCTTGATGTTTACAACGAAGCGATTCTTAGAACAAACAGATGCCCGATTTAGACTAACTTTGCGCACCAAACGTAAATCGGCTCATGATAAAATTTGATTGAGCCATAATTGATTAAAGCAGTTATGAAGACAACGCATATCGTCATTTTAATCGTGATAGCTATTGCAATCGGCTTGTTGATCAGTACAATGACAGATCTTTCAACCTATGATTCAATACAATCGGCACAATCAAAACCCGGAAAATTTATTCATCTAATTGCGCGACTGGATACTTCAGCCGGAAAGCATATTGAATACGATCCGATTAAAAACCCCAATTACCTCAGCTTTCATATCATAGACTCATTGGGAGGCACCTCACGCGTGATTTACCAAAAAGGGAAACCACCTACCGATATGGAACGAAGCGAACGTATGGTATTAAAGGGTAAAATGACCGATAGTGCCTTTTTATGTGAAGACATACTCATAAAGTGTCCCAGCAAATACACGGAAAATCAAGCCAAAATCAGCTCAACAAAATAGTAGAACCACATGCCGTATACAGGTGAACATTTAATCCCGGGTAAGATCGGACATTTTTTATTGATCCTTTCATTGATTAGCTCTTTACTGGCAACTGTCTCTTATTACAAAGCGGTGATCTCAAAAGATTTAAACCTTCAAAGAAGTTGGAAGCGTATTGCCAGATCTGCGTTCCTGGTTGAAATCCTATCAGTTATTGGGATCTTTTTTGTTTTATATTTCATCATTTCCAATCACTATTTCGAATACAAATATGTTTGGCAACACAGTAATCTTGCTTTACCCATGCAATACATACTGAGTTGTTTTTGGGAAGGGCAGGAAGGTAGTTTTTTACTCTGGAGTTTCTGGCACTGTGTTTTGGGAGGTATCATCATTCTTCGTGAAAAAGAATGGGAACCATCGGTAATGACCCTTATCAGCTTTATGCAATTTGCACTTGCAACCATGGTGATTGGTCTTTATTTTTTTGACTACAAAATAGGCAGCAATCCCTTTGTATTGATGCGTGAAGAAGGCATGTTGTCGCCTTCTCAGTTCCCGATCGGTTTTACAAGCGATGGGGAACTCCGTACCGATTACCTCTCGTTTGTAAGAGACGGAAATGGTTTAAATCCTTTGTTGCAAAACTATTGGATGACCATTCATCCCCCGGTTTTATTCTTGGGATTTGCATCCACAATCGTACCCTTTGCTTTTGTCATTGCCGGTCTTTGGAAAAAGAATTACGATGGCTGGATTGCCGCAGCAAGACCCTGGGCTTTGTTCAGCGCAGGTATTTTGGGATTAGGAATCATGATGGGTGCCGCATGGGCTTATGAGAGTCTGACTTTTGGTGGATACTGGGCCTGGGATCCGGTGGAAAATGCCTCCTTGGTTCCTTGGATGGTTTTGGTATGCGGTATCCATACGCTCATGGCTTACAAACATACCGGTCATTCTTTGCGAGCTACGATCTTGTTTTTTTTATTGCAATTTTTATTGATTGTATATTCAACCTTTCTTACACGCAGCGGAATCCTGGGTGACACAAGTGTACATGCATTTACCGACCTTGGAATGAACACGCAACTTCTTTTGTTTTTAATGATTTTCGTTCTTCCGGCCCTGTTGTTGTATGCAATCCGATACAAATCCATACCCGCACCGGCTTCTGAAGAAAAATTCAGTTCACGAGAATTCTGGCTTTTTGTAGGATCCTTATTGTTCTTTATTTCTGCAGTTTATATCATCGGAAAAACATCTTTACCCGTAATCAACAAACTCTTTGGTACGAAATACGCTCCCGGACAGGATATTGAATACTCATACAATAAGGTCCTGATTCTTTTTTCTTTTGTAACAGGTCTTCTAACAGCCCTTACACAGTACCTGAGATACAAGCATTCGCCCAGATCATTGATCCTAAAATCATTGGCGGTTCCAACGCTCATCAGCCTGCTGGTATCACTTAGTATCAGCATCTGGGGCAATATACATTATTACAAATACGGGTATGGTTTTCTTACAGCCATTCATCTGACCATCTTTTCTACTGTGTACATTGTGATAGCCAACGGCATGTACATTTTCTCTGCGCTCAAAGGAAAAATGATTAAAGCAGGTGCCTCCATTGCACATTTAGGATTTGGCTTGATGCTTCTTGGAATTTTGATTTCGTCTTCCAAGAAAGAAATCATCAGTTGGAATACCTCCGGAATCATGGTAAATTTTGGCGAAGGCAGTACCGAAAACGCAGCAGAAAATTTAACGCTCGTTAAAGACATTGCCACCGATATGGGTAAATATATGGTCACCTATTTGGGTGATTCAACCCATCCGCTGGATCCCAAACAATTTTTTAAAGTTCATTTCCAATCCAAAACAAACAAGGAGACCTTTACCTTATATCCGGATGCATTTGTCAATTACAAAGGGAACGAGCAATTGATCGCCAATCCCGACAGTAAACATTATTGGCACAAGGATGTATTTACCTATATCACCTCACTACCCAATCCTGAAAAAAACAAGGATACAGCAACCTTTCAACAGAAAATCATGAAGAAAGGGGACACCCTGTTTTACAGTAAAGGCTTTTACATACTGGAAAGCATCACCAGTCAAACCCAACGAACCGGTTTGCCTCTGCAGCAGGGAGACTCCGTCTTTACCGCCCAAATTACGGTCCATGCGAAAGACAGTTCAAAATATCAAGCCGAACCTGTTTTGTTGATTCGTGGCAATTCAATTTTCCCAGTCCCCGATACCGTCTTGTCACAAAGTCTGATTTTCGCATTTACAGGTGCAGAAGAAAAAGGAATACGTCTGGGCGTTAAAGAAACCAACTCCATTTTACAGTACATTACTTTAAAAGCCTATCAGTTCCCGGCAATCAACCTTGTATGGCTTGGTGTCATCATCATGGTTTTGGGCTTTTTCATAGCTACATACAACAAAGTTTTGAAGAACAAACGGAATCAGATTCAATAAGAATTGGCTTTAGCAACTTCTTAACGGTTACTTTTTAGAATCTTTGGGATTCATTTAAGAGATTAATTAATTTTAAACATCTTAGATGAAATTAGTCCCGGTACCATATCGTCAGTTCTTCTGTGCCTTTCTTTTGTTGTGTTTCTTTCACAAAAGTTCCGGACAAACATCTGTGAGCAACTCAAACCCAGATTCTGCTGTCGCTTCTCATCTCATCCAACCCTCCTTGGGAAAAAATGACACATTGGTTGTTAAAGGGTTGGTCATTGATGGAGAATTGATTGGTGGTCGCGACTTATCAGGTATTGAAGTGTGGGGAGGAGACCCTCGTTCCATTGCCCGATCTCAAGCCGAATGGACTCGGTTGCGCAATGCCGTTTATGTATGTTACCCCTATGCAAAAAAAGCAGGATTTGTCATGAATGACATAAACAGTAAACTGGTAGGAATTGGATCTAAATTGGAACGAAAACAATACATAAAGTCTCGTGAAAAGGAACTTCGCTCGCAATTCTCAGATAAAATCATGGACTTATCGATCTATCAGGGTAAGGTTTTGATGAAACTGATCAACCGACAAACCGGAAACAATTGCTTTGAAATCATACGAGAAATGAAGGGAGGCTTTACGGCAAGATTTTATCAAACAATCATGTTTTTTGTTGGAAGTGATTTAAAACAAGCCTGGAATCCTGAAGAAGACAAAATCGACCGGAAAATTGAATTGATCGTACAGGAAATTGAACGCATGTATCGTGGC
>CANGQQ010000013.1 GCA_947456025.1 Chitinophagaceae bacterium
ACCTTGGGCACAGTTCCTTCCTTGCCGGTATATTTAGAGATTTTGTGCAGCGAGTTGATGTTGACATAGAGTATATCACTGTCTTTGTAGATCAAGCGAACGGCTTCCTGCATGACACCGTTGACATCAATTTTCTGTAAGCCGCTGTAAACACCAACTCCATGATCGATATGTGTTACGTAATCGCCGGGTTGCAATTCTTTTAACGCACGAATGGTAAGCGCTTTGCTTTTATTGTACGCTTGTTTGACTTTGTACTTATGATAACGTTGAAATATTTCATGGTCGGTATAGCAAACCAGTTTCAGATCTTCATCTATAAACCCTTCGTGAATTGAAACCGGCACCGGCGTGAACGGAATCTCTGTTTTTAAATCTTCAAAAATACTGTGCAGACGCTCCAGTTGTCTTGGATTTTCGGCAAATAGATACAATTCATATCCGGCCGCCAAACGTGTTTTCAGGTCTTTGATCAGCAATTCAAACTGACGGTTGAATGCCGGCTGCAAGCGTGTAGAAAAAGGAATCTCCAATGCAGCATCCCGATTGTCTGCTTTATAGAAATAGGGTTGACGCCCCCATTCCACCAATGTAAACTGTTGAATTTGGGATTCCGTATGTATGGCCGTACTAAAATCTTCTGCACTCAACAATTCCCTTTCCAAACGGTCATCCTCATCGTATTGCTCCTTTTTCCGGTTACCTTGTTGCAATTGCAGAAACCCATGCAGGTCTTCCTCCATGGTAAGGAGTCTTTCTTTTATGAGTTCAAAATCTTTGACCCATACAACTGTATTTTCCGGCAAAAACTCGAAAATTGAAACCTTTTCTCCTTTTTCAAATTGGGTTTCCACGTTGGGAATGATGCTAACCTGCACCAATCTTCGCTCACTCAATTGTGTTTCGGGATCAAAAATGCGGATGCTGTCGACATCGTTTCCGAATAATTCCAGACGATAAGGCTTTTCATTACCAAAGGAATAAATATCCAGAATCCCGCCCCTCAAGGCAAATTGTCCGGGCTGATAAACAAAATCTGTACGAACAAAACCCAAATCAACCAAAAAACTCAACAGGCTGTCGATCTCCAACGTATCATTGGTTTTGATGAGCAACATATTGCCCTGCAGTTTTTGAGGCAATACCACTTTTTCGAACAACGCATCGGCATAGGTAACCATTGCGCCAACACGCTGACCGGTGGGCATTGAAAACCTGGTCAATGCCTCTGTGCGCAGCATCACATGTGAAGCGTTCAAAAGCCTGAAATTCTTGGGATGCTTCAACGAAGACGGAAAGTAAAACAGATTCAACTCCCCTGTGATACTCTCCAGAGAATTATGGAAATAGGCCGCTTCTTCGGCATCGTTCAAAACAAACAAATGATTCAGGGTGTCAAGAGCGGCGTGATTGAACACCGAGGCCGCAACAAACTGAGAAACACTGCCCTGCAAATTTTTGAGAAAGAACTGTTGGGGAGCGGCAAAAGAAAGTCTGTTCGCCAGTTGAAACAGGCGGGGATCCTCCAAAAAACGCTTCAACAACGCATCCATATTCACAGCGCGCAAAGATACAACCTCCATTTTCAATTCAACAATCGATGGAATCAATTGTTTCTTATTCTGCGTTTAATGATTAATTTTGAACTTATCCAATTGTCCCAAACATGATCAACCACATCAGGCGAATTTCGTCTGCCCATCAAATAATTAGCTCCTCATTCTCTAATCAGCTGATAATCCCCTTCGGTATGAAAAAACTGTTCTTTGGTGTTCTGGTCCTAAGCAGTACTTTTTTTGCTTCTGCACAACAAAAAGTCACCTCTGTCTATTTAAGAACCGGGGAGCTTGCCATCAAAAACAATATGGATACTGAAAAGATCCGACCTGTCATCCAAAGAGCAAAATACGGCTCCGGTTATTATACGCTTCTGGCCTTTACGCAAGCGCCCACTTCAAGCCAAATCACCGGATTGAAACAACAGGGCGTCGAACTATTGTCCTATTTCCCGGATCATTGCTATCAAGTTCGAATGCGTACCATTCCATCTTTATCGAATTTGTATGCATTGGGCGTGCGGGCACTGTTCACGATACCCGGACACTTAAAAATCAGCCGGGAATTGCAATTGGAATTAGAAACCGCTGTTTCAAAAGATCTTCCGGTGTTTATGAATTTGCAATTGTTTCCGGGCGTAAGCTGGAACGAGGTTGAACCTATGCTCACCTTTTATGGTGTAACCGTTACGAAAACCAACTACCGCGGTCAGGGGCTGCTTCAAGTACAGTTGCCATCCGGTTCGGTACGTTCAGTGGCAGAGTTGCCCTTTATAGCATCACTCAACGTTTCAAATCTGGAACCGCATACACTCAATCAAAGAGAACGCGGACTCTTTGGCCTTGGCAACCTTACCAGCAATCAAAATGCAGGGCGCAACCTGTCAGGTTCCGGAGTTAGCATTGGAATTGGAGACGATGCCGATCCCACATTTCATCTCGATCATTCCGTGAATGTGGTGAACCGCACTCCTTCTTTTATTACCATTAGTCATGGTTGCAGAGTCGCCGGCATTTCGGGCGGAGACGGAATCATTGAAGAACGGTACAGAGGAGTTGCGCCCAACAGTTTTCTGGTAGCCGATTTTTTTGACTATGTAATTACAAAAGCACCTATCTATGTATCGGATTACGGAATGAGCGTCACCAACAACTCCTACTATATCGGTTTAGCCAACTGTCCGGGTAATAGTTTGTACAACGAATTAAGTGTATATGCCGATCAGCAACTCTACAACCAGCCTTATCTTCAACACATTTTTGCTGCCGGAAATGACGGGGCTATAACCTGCTCCCCCTACCCGTTATCATTTGGTACTATTAAAAGCGGCTATCAAACAGCGAAGAACGTTTTAACTGTCGGCAACTTTAGCTATTTGGCCAACAATGTGTTCTCGGGTTCCAGCCGCGGACCTGTATCAGACGGAAGAATCAAGCCGGAGCTGGTTGCCAACGGTCGAAATGTTCTATCTACAATTACCAATAACACTTACACCACCGGAACCGGCACCAGTTTCTCCGCACCTTTTGTGACCGGCATCTGGTCGTTATTAACAGAACGGTACCAACAACTAAATGGCATGATGCCCAAATCGGGTCTTTTAAAAGCCGTGTTATGCAACAGTAGTGATGATCGCGGACAACCCGGCCCCGACTATTCCTGGGGATTTGGACTGGTCAATCCGCGACGCGCCGTTGAAATGCTGGAACAAACACATTATTATCGCTCAACCGTCTCCACAGCAACCACACATTTACAAAACATCACGGTACCTGCAGGAACCAAGCAAGTAAAAGTTATGTTGTATTGGCACGACAAAGAAGGTACATCTCTGGCAAGTACCGCTTTAGTTAATGACCTCGATCTTTCCGTAACCGATGGTTCCAACAACTACAAACCGTGGATTCTGAATCCGGCCCCCGCTTTTGTGCAGTCTAATGCAACAAGAGGCGTTGATCGATTAAACAATATTGAACAGGTAACCATCGACAACCCCGGTTCGTTGATTGAAGTTGCCGTAAACGGATACAATATCCCTTACGGTCCTCAGGAATTTTTTGTTACCTATGAATTTATCAAAGACGAAATCATCCTGGAATCACCTTATGGTGGCGAACGATTGGCGCCCGGACAGGAAGAGATCATTCGCTGGACGGCAAATGACAATAGTACGAATACCTTTAAAATCGAATTCAGCGCAGATAACGGCTCTTCATGGACCGTATTATCCAGTGCTCTAAGCTCAAGCAGTTCTTATCTTTCATGGACAGTACCCGGCACGCCAACCAATCAGGGCAAGATTCGGGTTTCCCGAAATGGAGGAGGCGCCACGGCTACAACCCAGGGAAAGTTTACCATCTTAGGACAACCCTCCTTAACGGCATCCGTGCCCTGTGAGGGATATGTTGACTTATCGTGGCCGGCTGTAACCAGTGCTACAGATTATGAAGTACTCCAATTGATCAACGGATCGTTGAGTACTATTGCAACCACAGCAGGTACCAGTTTCAGAGCGAAAGGTCTTAACCGAAACGAGCGCTACTGGTTTACTGTTCGTGCAAGATTAACAGATTCTCTGGGTATGCGGGCAACCGCCAAATCGGTGGTGCCCGTGCTCAATACACCTTGCACCGCATCCGATTTCGATAACGATTTAAAAATTGACACCATTCTTGCGCCATCTAACGGAAGAAAATTCACAAACAGTGCGTTAAGCTCAACTCAAACCATTCAAGTTCGTTTAAAAAATCTCGATAACAATTCGTCTTCCACAACCTATTCGGTTTCTTATCGCGTCAACAACGGGCTACTTGTAACAGAAGTCCCCGGTACGACAATTGCAGCAGGAGGAACAACCGACTTTACATTTGCATCAACCTACGACTTTTCGGCACCCGGAACTTATTCGCTTCAGGTTATCGTAAAACAAACCGGTGATCTGCAAACACCAAACGACACGCTTACAACAACCGTGAAGCACATCGCTAACGCTGCCGTTTTGCTGCCTTTCAGTGAAACGTTTGAATCGACCGGAAACGATACTTATACGAGCAACGCATTCGGCATCAACAATGCCGATCAATTTGATTTCAATACGGTGGGCACCAACGGACGATTGCGCACTTTCGTCAACACCGGAATTGCCATTAACGGACAAAAGGCAGCAACACTAGATGCTCGTCAATTCAACGGTTTGTTTTCCGATAATCAACTCACGGCCACCATCAATCTGAACAATTATATCGCCGCAACCAACCTGCGACTTGATTTCAGATACAAGAATCACGGACAGTTGAAACAACCCCCTGCCGGCGTATGGGCCCGAGGGAGTGAGTTACAGCCCTGGGTACAGATTTATGATTTCACCAACAAGGAAGAAGAACCGGGAAAGATCGGGCGCATTTCTTTCATCATGAATCAATTGGGGCAACCGGTATCTTCCAGTTTCCAGTTAAAATTCGAACAAAAAGGAACGGCTTCAGCGAATAATGGAACCTACAGTTCCGAAACAGCAGATCAGGATGACGGAATGACCATTGATGATATTCGCATTTCCGAAGCAACAAATGACCTTCGAATGGCAGAGGTGGTAGCCCCGCAACTCTTTAATTGTTCAGCATCGGGAACCGCTGCTGTTACCATCAAAGTGGAAAATACCGGCAGTTCACTTTTTAACAATGTACCCGTTTTTTACAGAATAGACAACGGACCTGTAATTGGCGAACTGATGCCTGCTTTAAATCCGGGCGCATCAACAAATTATACGTTTACGACAACCTGCGACTTATCTGCATATAAAAAATACACCCTCGAAACCTGGGTGCGCCTTCCTTCGGATAACTATGAAATCAATGATACCATTCGACAATTCGTGTATGTAAGTCCGACCGTTAACTCCTTCCCCTACCTGGAACGTTTTGAAAACAATGACGGATCTTATTTCACCACATCCAATTACAGCAATTGGAAATGGGGAGCAACCGACCCTCAAACCCGCACCCTGCTGGATCGATCGGCCAACGGTAGTAAAAGCTGGTTCACCGGGCTTACGAGTGTATACAAACAGAACGACTCCTCATTCCTGTATTCGCCCTGTTTTGACTTGAGTTCGCTCACGCAACCGGTTTTAAGTTTCAGTCATTACAGCTACCAGGAAGACGACTGCGACTGTGATTACCATACGGTTGAATACACAACTAACAACGGACTTACCTGGAGCCGTCTTGGAACAGTGAACGGGGGCACCAACTGGTTCGACTCTTCGATTCTTGCATGGAGAACCAATATCACAAGATGGCATGTTTCCAGTGCCGAGGTTCCAACAAATGCTTCCAGTGTTCGCTTCCGGTTTTTGTTTTCAAGCGATGCTTTTGGGCAACAGGAAGGCATTGGAATTGATGATATACACATCGGAGAAAAAGCAACCATCTATACCGGTTCCAATACCGTCGTTACACAAACCGTAAACGGAAGCAACTGGATTGATTTTCAATCGGGAGGCCGATTGATTGCCTCGATCCTTCCGGCTGGTCAAAACCTTGGTGCTACGGATGTAAAGGTGTTCATTCACGCCGGCAGTATACGAAACGCAAGCAATCAATATTACCTGAACCGAAACCTTGTGATTCGTCCGGCCATTGCCCCTACCGACAGCGTGACCGTACGCTTTTATTTTACCGAACAGGAAGCCGTTGCTTTGATCAATGCAAGCGGTTGCGGAACCTGTACTTCATTAGAAGACGCCTATCTGGCAGGCATCACAAAATTCAATGGCAATGCAGGAAATGAAAACGGCACACTGTTGGACAACAGCGTAGGTGTGCACAACTTCATACTTCCTGCCAATGTTGACATCGTGCCCTTCAACAATGGATACTATGCACAGTTCAAAACAAAAACATTCTCTGAATTCTGGATTAACGGAGGAGGATTGAACGCCGATCAGCCTTTACCGTTTTATGCATTACGCTTTGACGGAAAAATTGATCAGTCCAATGCACTACTCAACTGGAACACAACCGGCGAAATCAATTCGAAACAGTTTGAAATTGAACGGAAACTTGACAATGAAGAGAAGTTTAGTTCAATTGGAACGGTTGTTGCAGCAGGCAACAGTTCAATTGCCCGTTATTATTCCTACACAGACTATAGTGTATTTATGAAAGGAAAAGAGGTTCAATACCGTTTGAAACTGGTCGACAACAACAACAGGTTCAGTTATTCCAATATCGTGAACCTGAGCACATCATCGAGCCCGGTATTCATTCGCTCCGTCACACAAACTGCAGGAGATCAGGTCAGTATCAGAGCCGGCAACAAAGGAGATGTACCGCAACTACAAATCCGCATTCTGAACACAATGGGTCAGGTTGTGTTTGCAGAACAAAATCGTTACAAAGACGTTTTAATAGATATCAACTTTCTGAAACAAGGCCTCTACTTTGTTGAAATAAAAGGCGCAGAAAGCCAGGATATCTTTATTCAAAAAATCATTAAATTGTAGTACAATGATTCGCCTGCCGGACATACCCAAAACAACGTTCTTTCAAAAGACTGTCTTTTGCGGTATGGTGTTGTTTTGTACGTTCGCTTATAAGTCCGGAATTCAAGCTCAAATCAGCACCCAAAAGCAACAGCTTTCTGAAAACGGAATACGAATTCAAAATCAGGAACGGCAATCACAGCAATTGGCTTTCCGATTGGCAAAAGAAAAGAACTGGATCACGGATTTGGAACTGCCCGATGGCGGACGGTTGCTCCTCACAGGAATGACGCCCAACGGATTACCCGAATACAAGATCACCGACAGCAATCTTGGAGCAGCCAACACAACGGGTGCCAGTCAGTTGTGGCCGGGTGGTACACTTGGAATCAATTTAGATGGTTCCAGTTCTCATCTCACCGGCAAACTGGCTATTTGGGATGGAGGACTGGTTCGTTCAACCCATGTAGAACTGAATACCCGGATTTTTGCAGGCGAAACGGGCTCGTTGTCAACACACGGTACGCACGTTGCAGGGACGATGATCGCCAAAGGCCTCAATGCAAACGCAAAGGGTATGGCCTACAATATCAAAAGGCTAACCAGTTATAATTTCAGCAACGATATCAGCGAAATGTCAAATGCCGCTCCCGGCTTGTTGATTTCAAATCACTCGTACGGCGCCCTGGCAGGTTGGAGACAAAGTGGAAGCACCTGGGAGTACTGGGGTGAATGGAATTCCAAAGAAGATTACAAATTCGGTTTCTATGATCAGGTTGCACAGGAATGGGACAACATTTCATATCTGGCGCCGAACTATCTGATCGTTAAATCGGCCGGGAACAACCGCAATCAAAACGGTCCTGCAACGGGCGCGAGTTACAAACGCTTTAATGAAAGTGGATTGATGACCGATGCTCCCGGTCCCTATGTTGATACCATCAGCAAAAACAATAGTTATGGCACCATCCCGGCTTACGGAAACGCCAAAAACATCCTCACGGTTGGAGCAGTGAGCATCCTTAACGGAGGCTATACCAATGCGTCTTCTGTAAGCATCGCTTCGTTCAGTTCGTGGGGACCAACCGACGATGGCCGTATCAAACCGGATGTTGTGGCTGCCGGAGTCAATATTTTCAGTACTACCTCAGACTCCAATGAATCGTATGGCACCTCCAGCGGCACTTCAATGGCTGCGCCCAATGCCGCCGGCTCTTTAATTCTGTTACAGGAATTGTATAAAAACCAAACCGGAGCATATTTGCGCTCGGCTACACTAAAGGGCCTCGCCATTCATACTGCAGGAGAAGCCGGACTGAATCCCGGACCCGATTATCGGTTTGGATGGGGTCTATTGAATGTACGAGCAGCGGCAGAAGTGATCATGAATCGCAACACCTCCAATCAAATCATTGAAGGTGTGCTAAGTCAAAATCAACCTTTCACCTTGCAGATCATAGCAGATGGAACCCGGCCACTGGTTGCTACAATTTGTTGGACCGACCCATCAGGCATATCGAATTTCAACAACCGATTGAACGACCCAACACCTAAATTGATTCATGACCTGGATTTGAGAATCGAAGGTCCGGAAGGAACCGCATTCCCCTGGAAACTGACGCCTAACGTTCCGGCTGCAGCAGCCATAAAAGGAGACAACAACTTAGACAATGTCGAAAAAATTGAAATCCCCAATCCGGTTGCCGGCGCTGTTTACGAAATCCGGATCACCAACAAAGGAGTTTTGACCGGTAACACGCAGGCATTTTCTTTGATTGTGAGTGGCAAAACAGAAAATGCAGCTACCGGCATACGCCCTTTGCAAACGATCATTGAGTCGTTGCAAATTGGACCGATTCCATCCAAAGATTTCGTTTACATAAAAGGGAGAGCAAAAACAACCGAAACACTGTTATTGCAAGTTGTGGACCAAACCGGTAGAATGATTCATTTTGAGCGCTTTTCAACCACGAAGAATCAAAATTTTGTTCAACCGCTTACGACAAACAAGTGGAGCGCCGGCATGTATGTCATCCGTTTAACCGGAAAGAACGGGCAACAAGTATTTAAGTTCACACGACTCCAATAAAAAAGGAATTCGATTGAATTCCTTTTCTTTTATCCAATTTTACCCAAGGGTAATTTTCGTACTCTTTCATCCTTGCCTTCTTCGAGAAACTGAACATTCATGGATTGTAACTGCGCCTTGGCCTTTTCTAAAGACTCGTTCAGTTTTTTATTGTGTTCGGCATACTTCAAAACCTCTGCATGAGCAGCCAGCATTTCATTTTCAACCTCCAGAACACGATTTCCGGATTTTTGAACGCCTATTCGTCCCAATACAAAACCAACGACAGCCGCAAGAATTAAAAGAAGGACAAACAACAATAAGTGTATTTCAAGATTCTGATTTGATAAATTCATAACACAGATTGATTCAGATAAAAAGCATCGTACAGTCCCCGTTTCACTCAAATTCAGGCATGCAAAATACCATTCAAATTTCGTTTATCCAATAATATTCTGCACGAAGTCCATGACTTTCGTCATTGGAATCCGTTCCTGAATCAACGTATCCCTGTTACGGATGGTGACGGTTTGATCTTCCTTGGTTTGATGGTCAACGGTTACACAGAAAGGAGTTCCGATGGCATCCTGTCTGCGGTATCGTTTCCCAATTGCATCTTTTTCTTCGTAAAAACATTGGAAATGGGGTCTGCAGGCATTCATAATTTCTTTTGCAATTTCGGGCAGACCGTCTTTTTTGGTCAATGGAAACACCGCCAGTTTGATGGGCGCTATTTTGGGAGGAAGCTTCAGTACCGTACGCAGATCGGTTTTGCCTTCTTCGGAAGTAGGCACTTCTTCCTCGTGATAGGCATGACTCAGGATGGTAAGGAACAGCCGATCCAATCCAACCGAAGTTTCAACGACATAGGGTATGTAATTCTGATTGATTTCGCTGTCGAAATATTGCATTTTCTTTTTGCTGAACTCCTGATGACGACGTAAGTCATAGTCTGTTCTGGAGTGAACACCTTCCAGCTCCTTCCATCCAAAAGGAAACTGGAACTCAATATCCAGTGCCGCGTTGGCGTAATGCGCCAGTTTCGTATGATCGTGAAAACGTAATTTGTCTGCGGGCAAGCCCAATTCCTGATGCCATTTCATGCGTGCCTCTTTCCAGTATGCATACCATTCCAGTTCGGTTCCGGGACGCACAAAGAATTGCATTTCCATTTGTTCAAACTCCCGCATCCGGAAAATAAACTGTCGGGCTACAATTTCATTCCTGAAAGCCTTACCGGTTTGTGCAATTCCGAAAGGAATTTTCATTCTTCCCGTTTTTTGAACGTTGAGAAAATTCACAAAAATACCCTGTGCGGTTTCTGGCCTCAGATATACAATATTGTCCTCGGGCTTATCGGAAGCAACGGCTCCAAACTCAGTTGAAAACATCAGGTTAAACTGACGCACATCGGTCCAGTTACAAGTTCCGCTAACCGCACATTTGATTTTATGTTCGTCAATTAATTGCTTGATTCCGGAAAAATCATCGGCTGCCAGCAACTGTTCCATCCGTGCAACCAATGCCGTGCCTTCCGTTTCGGGCAGTGTATCGGCATAACCTTCAATCAGATGATCCACACGATACCGCTTTTTACTGTCTTTGTTATCGATCATCGGATCACTGAAATTGTCCACATGGCCACTGGCCTTCCAGGTAGTAGGATGCATGAAAATGGCCGCATCGATGCCTACAATATTGTCGTGCAACTGCGTCATGCTTTTCCACCAGGCATCCCGAATATTCTTTTTCAGTTGAGCACCGTACTGTCCATAATCATAAACAGCCCCTAACCCATCGTAGATTTCGGAAGACTGGAAAATAAATCCGTACTCTTTGGCGTGGGCGATAATATTGGCGAATAACTTTTCGTTTGACATGTTTGCTGGTTATAAGAGCGCAAAGATAAGTTTTGATGCGCAACTCAAATAACTGGCTCATCCCTGTAATTTTTCATTGTCGCGATGACGGCTTTTATCCCTTGATGTCTTTTTCTCCAAATTCTGCTGTAAAGCCTCGGTAAGATTGACACCGGTTTGATTCGCCAGACAAAGGAGTACCCACAACACATCGGCCATTTCATCGCCCAGCTCTTTTCCTTGATCCGATTCTTTGAAGGATTGCTCACCGTAGGTACGCACCATCAGCCGGGAGAGTTCACCCACTTCTTCCATTAAAATACCGAGGTTGGTGAGTTCGTTGAAATAACGGACGCCGACAGATTTGATCCATTCATCGACTTGTTGTTGTGCTTGTTGGATAGTCATGATAACACTAATTATTACGAATTATAAGATGATCCTCTTCCATTTAAGTGAACGTTCCCCGAAGTTGATCAGCAACGCCAGTTTAATGCCTGAAACCGCAAGATAGCTAAGAGTCTGGGCAGTATGTGCCTCTGCTAACATTGTTGCTGATTTTACTTCTAAAATCATTGAATCATAAACGACAAAATCTGCATAATATGGATTCCTCAAGATTTTGTCTTTATATGTAACGGCAAACTTCTTTTCTCTTTCGAAGGGAATGTTTGCTTCAATAAAATCAATTTCCATTGCATCTTTATAATTCACCTCTTTAAGACCCATGCCAAGAGTCTTATGTACATTCATGCAAATCCCAACAATTTTATAGGCTTCTTCCTTCAAAATTAAGTCGGTCATAAGAATTCGTGTAATTCGTTAAAATTCGTGATTTTTACTCCTTACTTTTCGTATCTATCACAATCGTTACCGGGCCATCATTCAACAATTCCACCTTCATATCGGCTCCAAAAACACCGGTTTGAATTGCCTTGTCCAGATCCTTTTCCAATTGAGCAATCATGCGTTCGTAAACAGGAATCGCAATATCCGGCTTGCTGGCACGTATATACGAAGGACGGTTTCCTTTTTTGGTAGAGGCGTGTAACGTAAACTGACTTACGAGCAACACGTCGCCACCGACTTCTTTTACCGACAGATTCATGACCCCTTGTTCATCATCAAAGATGCGCAGGTTAATGATTTTGGCACTCAGCCACTCAATATCCTCTTGGGTGTCGGCATCTTCAATACCCAGTAAGACCAGTAAACCCGTTGCGATGGAAGCTCTCGCTTTGGAATCAATTTCTACCGAAGCGCGGAGCACCCTTTGAATAACAGCACGCATACTTGAATTAATTGTAATTTGGTCAATCGAAAGTACATCGCTTTATGCAGAGTCCATTACAGGAGATTGGGAAAGAATTGTTGTTTACCACGGCACGCAGTGGCGGAGCCGGCGGGCAAAACGTGAATAAAGTTGAAACGATGGTGATGGGCTACTGGAATATCCGAGACTCCTCGTTACTTACACAAGATCAAAAAAAGCTATTGCTGGAGAAACTCGGCAATCGTATCAATAAAGACGGCTTGTTACAGGTAAAAAGTCAGCAACACCGCAGTCAACAGGCGAATAAAGAAGAAGTGATTCTTAAAATCAAGCAGCTGGTCACACAGGCTTTGGTGCCGAAGAAAGCACGCATTGCAACGAAACCATCAGTTGCATCAAAAAAACGCAGACTGGAAAACAAGAAGAAGATCGCAGAACAAAAACAATGGAGAAAAAAAATTAAACCCGATTGAGTTCCAACTTGACGCCCCTCTTACAAATTCAGATTAATTACTTTTCCTTTTAGCCTTGAGCACGTCCAGGGCTTTGCGCTGATTTTCAACATCCTTTTTTTGCTGCTCCAGATTGGTTTTGTTTTCCTCTATTTCCTCTTCCAACTTGCGTTTGCGTTTCAGCAAATCGTCTGCTTCATCCTGATAGGCAACCGCTTTGCGTTCGGCCGACTTCAACGTACTCTCCTGTTCTTTGATGGCTTCTTCCAAGGCATACGCTTCGGCCCATACCGGAAACTGCAAGCAATATTTTTTGATGCGCTCCAGCAATGCAGGGTCATCTGTACTTCTGATATAATTCTCATACCCCCTCGAAACCGTAAAATAGACAATGGATTCGTCTTTGTCTTTTCTGCCTTTGCGTTCCACCTGTAAATACACATCTACCGTTTCAGGCCCCAGTTCTTCAAACTTCATTCCCTTATACACAAACGCACCTTTACTGCTTTTCCCACTGTAACCCATTTGGGCCCATTTTTGACGTATAGCCTCCTCCGTATGTTTAACCTCCTGCGGCACTGCAATAACCAATGCAGGAATTTTCTTCTTCTGCCATTCCTGTTCACCCCAGGTTTGTGCCGATAGGTTTCCAAATACAACGAGAGATAACAATAAGGCAGACCAATTTTTCATGTATGATCGATTTGGACACTAAGTTATAAAACAAGATTGAACCTTTGCCATGCGCTTGCACTATCTTTGAATAATTTTAAACAAAGCGTTTCCAAACTTGAGTGGCGTCAAAAAACTCGCTGGACAAACTTTATGGTACGGACTGCCGACCATAGCAAGTCGTTTTTTAGGCTATATCATGAATATGGCCTTGCCTTTTTTGTTTGCACAACCTTCGGTAACGGCCGATTTAACACAAGTTTACGCACTGATTCCGTTTTTGAATATTCTTTTCACATACGGTGTTGAAACAGCCTATTTCCGATACTCCGGTGAACTCGACCGGCCTTCGCTTTTCAGTACACTTTTTACATCGTTACTTGCAAGCACTGTTCTGTTTTCTGTTTTACTTTATACCACAACCCCGTTCATAGCAGGTGTGACCGGGCTGAACGCACATCCCGAGTACCTAAACTGGATGCTCGGCATTTTGTTCTTTGACACCCTCGCCACTTTGCCCTTTGCCCGCTTACGTCAGGAAAACCGCCCTAAAAAATATGCAGTGGTACGCATAGCTGGCATTGCAATCAACATCCTCTTCGTTTTTATTTTCCTGGGTATCCTTCCTTCATACATCCAAAAACATCCGGGTAGTTATCTGCACAATTTCTATAATGAGCAGACCGGTATCGGTTATTATCTGATCGGTAATTTTTTTGGAAGCCTCCTGACCTTTTTACTCTTAGCAAAAGAATGGACGGGATTTCGTTTTAAGATCGACACCTCTATCTGGCGAACAGCCATGAAATACAGTTACCCGCTGATCATTGTGGGTCTGGGTGGAATGATTAACGATATGCTGAGTCGTTTGGTCTATCAGCATATAGTTGACCTCCCCCATGAACAGGCACAGCATGAATTGGGCGTGTTTGCCAACCTGTACCGCATTGCCGTTCTCATAACCATCATGATTCAGGCTTTCCGTATGGCTGCAGAACCCTTCTTTTTCAACCGGGCAGGAGCCGCCGATGCAAAACAAACCTATGCGCGCATCATGAACTTTTTTGTCATTGCCTGCTGTTTGATTTTCCTTTTAATTGGTGTGTACCTCGATGGCTTAAAATGGATCATCACCTTGAAATCGAAAGCATGGGGCGAAGGAATGGAAGTGGTATTGCTATTGGCACTGGGGAATATTTTCCTGGGCATTTACTACAACATGAGCATCTGGTACAAACTCACTAATAAAAATCTTTACGGCGCTGCTGTCACGATCGGAGGTGCTGTGCTTACGATTGTACTGAACATCCTGCTCATTCCGGCATTCCATTACTGGGGTGCTGCAGCAGCCACCTTTTGCTGTTATCTTTTCATGATGGGAGCCAGCTATGTACTCGGACAAAAACACTACCCGGTGCCCTATGATGTAAAAAAAATCACTTCATATTTACTGTTTGTAGTCCTCCTCGTTGTCTTTCACCGGTTTTTGGTTTCGACATACGAACCACTTTGGTTCAGTTTAACAAGCGGAACGGCTTTTGTGCTGTTTTTCATTTTCGTGACCGCCAAAAAAGAAAAACAGGAGCTCAAAAACCTGCCCGTTCTTGGCAAATGGGTTGCGTCATTGTAAAAACGGATTGTGCCGTTTCTCATGTCCAATTGTTGTTGACGGGCCATGTCCACTGTAAACAACGGTTTTGTCGGGCAATACAAAAAGTTTCGTTTGAATGCTACGAATCAGCGTTTGAAAATCGCCTCCCGGCAAATCAGTCCGTCCAATGCTTTCACGGAACAACACATCACCACCAATCACAAAATCCTGTGCGGCACAATAAAAGCATACGTGACCGGGTGAGTGGCCGGGCGCTTCAATCACCTCCAGTTCATCATGACCCAACCGAAAGCGATCTCCTGCTTTGAAATAACGCAAAGCAGCATTGTAGCAATCAAACGGCAGATTCCACATCAAACCACTGGAGGACGCAAAAGCCAAAACCTGCTCTTCCTCCGGGTGAATGTGAAGCAGCAATCCGTACGTATCATGAACCCATTTGGTGCCAAACACGTGGTCGAGATGACAATGCGTATTCAGCAAGAGCCGCAGTTGAAGGTTGTGTGTTGCTATAAAAGACTGAAGTTCTTCCCGCTCGGTTTCAAAATAACATCCGGGATCAATCAGAAGCGCTTCCCGCTCCTCATTATAGAGGAGATAGGTGTTCTCGGAAATGGGGCTGAAGGTAAAAGCTTTAACAGTGAACATGCCTTGAATTTAGTACTTTTAAGTTTGAATCCTACTCACGGTAACCGACCGTGATTCTAATACGAAAATATGCGAATTCAGAAGAATTGTTTTTTTACTACGATTGCCTCTTTGTCGCTCCTGTTACTTTGTCATGTGCATGCGCTTGCTCAGGTCAATACCATCGACTACGGAAAGAACCGGATCCAGCACACCAAATTCAAATGGAACTTTTTTCAAAGCTCGCATTTCAATGTGCATTATACACAAAACGGAACGGAACTGGCGCGCTTTACTATACAAACCGCCGAGGAAGAATTGCCCGGACTGGAACAATTTGTAGAGTTTGGTATTCAACGCCGGATCAATATCGTTTTATACAACAACTACAACGACTATAAACAATCGAATATCGGAACAGGACTGGACTGGCCCAATACCGGAGGTGTAACCAAACTAGTCAACAACAAACTGGTGGTTTATTTCAGCGGCAATCACAACGATCTGCGTCGTCAAATTCGTGAAGGCATTGCAAAAGTTCTCGTAGAACTGTTACTGTTTGGTGACGACCTGGGAGAATTTGCCCAAAATCAGGCCTTGCTGGACTTGCCCAAATGGATGACCGATGGCTATATCTCTTACGTTGCGCTGAACTGGAGTACAGAACTGGACAACGATTTGAAAAATGCACTGTTGGGAGAAGAGTACAAAAACTTTTATCAGTTTGCATTTGAGCAACCCAAGCTGGCGGGTCATGCTTTTTGGTATTATATCGAAGAAAAATACAAACAGGAGAATGTCACCTATTTGCTTTACCTCAGCCGGATTTATAAAAATGTCAACCGGGCTTCGGCAGCGATCTGTAAAAAGAAATTGAAAGATGTTTTGAAGGAATTCATGTCTTACAACCGTGATAAATACATGAAAGACATTCGTTCCCGCAAAAATTTACCGGCCGGCAAACTGGTTGTCTCCAAAGAAATTGGCAAGAAAGATTTTTTCCGCTTTCAGGCCAACCCCAACCCTAAAAGTTACAATTACGTTTCCGTTGAATACAAGAAAGGAATCACGAGCGTGGTACTGAACGAAAATTTTTATTCCAAAAAAGTATTGTGGAAGAGCGGCATCAAAAATCTGGAAGAACGGCCCAACCCTAATTATCCATTAATTGCCTGGGACCCGAAAGGAACCCGTGTTGCACTCATCGTACCGCATGAAGGCAAACTGATTCTGGATGTATACGATGCCTTCCGAAGAATCAAAACTGTAAAAAAACAAAAGCTGCCCTTCGACTTAATCACCAGTCTGCAATACATGCTGGACCCCAACACCCTCCTGCTAAGCGGTGTTCGTAATGGGCAAAGTGATATTTACATTTACAAAATCAATGAGCAGAAACTGGAACAAATCACCAATGATATCTTTGACGATCTGGATGCATCCTTTGTTGCATTTCCCAACAAATCCGGCATTCTCTTTTCCAGCAACCGCCCTTCCCCATCGGCGGCAACAGATACTGCGCTTCCACGGAACAGACTGAATGTGTTTTTAATCGACAACTGGAACAAATCCGAATTCAAACAAATTTCACAACTGAGCAACCTCAAATACGGAAACGCGAGATTCCCGACGCAATACAATGCCAATCATTTCACTTACATCAGTGACGAAACAGGAATTGGCAACCGCTGGGCCGGATTCTTCAGTACCAGTGCAGCCGGAATTGACACTGTATTTAAAATCGGAGATGACCTTTTACGCAATCCGGAGCCCAAAGAACTGGATTCCACATTAATGGCTTGGAAGAAATCTGAACCGGATTCCGTTTTCACATTCCGCATCACAGAAGACAGTTCCTACACCTTTCCCATTAGCAATTATCAAAGCAGTGTGCTGGAAACGAGCATTGCGGGCGACAATGGTCAGGTTACAGAGCTCACACGTCAGGGGCATTATAAATTTCTCTACAAATTGAAAGTGGATGAAGCCGTATTACGGAAACGAAATGTCAATGCCAAACCAACCGAGTACATCAAACGAACGACCCGGCTGGACAAAACAAAAAACACAAATACGGAACAACGAACCGATCTGGAAACGGACGATGCCCGACCGGAAGATTTTTTTGAAAGCGAATTTGCCGATGACTCTTTGAGTGTTACGCATTCCGGTCCGGTTTCCTTGGTAAACGGAAACCGCGACACCAAGATGAACCTCAAACAATTTCCTTACGGGAAAAAGTTCTTTGTGGACAATGTAACAACGAATTTCCTTTCGAACAATTTATTACTGATCAACAGATTTCAGCCTTACAATAATGCCTCCGGTCCTGTGAACCTCGGAAACGCAAACCCCCTAAACGCACTTACCCGCGTTGGCGCCCTGGAGTTCATGGAAGATTATAAGTTTACCGGAGCCTATCGTATCAATTACGGATTTCAGGACAATGAAGTCTTTATGCGATTCGATAATTTCAGAAATCGCATCGACTGGGGCTTGTCTTATTACCGTTCGGCCTCCACTGTTGGGCTAGAAACATCCGGAAATATTCTTGAAACCCGGTTAATCAGCAATATTTATCAGGGCAACTTATTGTACCCCTTCAATGAAGTGCAAAGCATCCGGCTCATTGCCGGCTTGCGCAAAGATCAATACGTTGTAAAAAGCACAAGCTTCAATCCCGAATCCTTGCTTATTCCAAATCTGAATGAAGATTTTCTTACGGCACGATTTGAGTACGTGCACGATAATACCATCAATCCGGTCAGCAACATCTGGCACGGGTTGCGGTTCAAATCATGGATCGAACTCTACAACCGTTTAGGCGGCAACTTCAAAGGCAGCGGGAGATCCGCCGCCGGTGAACTTACCTTCAACTGGGGATTTGATGGCAGACATTATTTAACCATTTACCGCAATTGCATCTGGGCGGTACGTGTTGCTGCCGATGTGTCCTGGGGCGACAACAAACTGATTTATTATTTAGGAGGTACGGATGGTTGGCTGATGCTGGGCGCCAACGACGTCATCCGAAACGGAGCTGTAAAGCAACGATATTTCAACACGGCTAACCGACCAGCAAACGATCAAAACTACGTGTATCAGTCGCTTGCCGTGAACATGCGCGGGTTCGTTCAAAATACAGCAAACGGTAACAATGCCGTTGTGATCAACAGCGAAATCCGTCTGCCGGTCTTTTCAACACTATTCAATAAGCCCATCAACAATGCCTTTCTCAGAAATTTTCAACTCGTGCAATTCTTCGATTTAGGCAATGCATGGAACGGGCAGTACAATAAATTAAAACGTCCGGAAATTATTTACAGTGATGCGGAAAATTCAAACCCGGTATCCGTAGCCATTAAAGCACCCGGCATTGGCCCCTTTTTGGGAAGTTATGGCTTTGGTGCCCGAAGCACGTTGCTGGGTTATTTCATTCGCTTTGATGCAGGATGGCCCATGAATGGATTTTTCCGCTCTAATGGCGTCATGCATGTATCCCTGGGATTTGATTTTTAATCTTTTTTAAAAATCTGCACATTTGCAATCAAAAAACGAATTCCAAAAAATGGAATTGTAACTGTTTTCTATTCTGTATGCGGCACTACGGATTGTTTTCTTTATTGCTCCTGACTGTGCTTTCCGGTTTTGCACAACACAAAGTCATTACAGGTCATCTTTTGGATGCACATTCCGAAGAAAAGATTCCATTTGCCAGCATCGTTCTCAAACGAACCGGAGTGGGAACACAAACAGATTCTTCCGGAACATTTTATTTATCGTATTCCGGCTACCGGCAAAACGACACGTTACAGATCACGTACGTAGGTTATAAAAACCTTGAATTTATTGTTCCAAAAACGGATAAAGACACCTTATTTATTTCGCTTCGAATGGAAAGAGGACAACTGAATAAGGAAATCATCGTAAAATCCAAATTCAGCAAAGGATGGATCTTATGGAGAAAGATTGTTAAGAAGAAACCATTCAACGACCGGTACCGTTTTGAAAACTTCGGTTATGAACTCTACAATAAACTGGAAGTTGATATTAACAGATTTGACGCAAACCGTTTTAAAAACTTCAGGCCGCTCAAACCCTTCGGATTTATCATCGATCAAAACATTGATACGGTTAGCGACAACAAACCTTTTTTGCCCGTTTTTCTAACGGAAACCATTTCCGATTATTATTTTCAAAAAACGCCGCAAAAAAGAAGAGAAGTCATAAAAGCAAGTCGCACGTCCGGACTCAAAAACGAAAGCGTGCAAAAGCTTCTGGGCGGTATGGATCAAAACATCAACATCTACAACAACTACATTCCTGTGTTTGACAAACGGTTTATTAGTCCGCTTAGCGACAATGGGGATGCCTTTTATTTTTACCGACTTACCGATACGCAATACATTGGAGGCAAACGATTTTTCCATCTTGTGTTCACCCCCAAACGAAAAGGCGAAAACACATTTGATGGTGATTGTTGGGTACACGACACCAGTTTTGCAGTACAGAAAATGAGTTTGCGTTTGTCGGAAGATGCCAATGTCAACTTCGTCGAAAAACTGAGCATTGTACAGGAATACAAGTTCCTTTACGACAGTATCTGGTTTCTTTATAAAGACAAACTCATCATTGATGTAGCGGCAATCGGAAAGCAAAAATTTGGTGTAACCGGGCGAAAAACCACCACCTACCGGGATGTACGCATCAATTCCGGTGCGGTTTGGGAAGCAGTACGTAAAAATAAAAAACAGGAAGAAGTCCTCTTGCTTCCGGGCGCAACGGAACATCCCGATGCCTATTGGCAAGGTTCCCGGCACGAGGAATTGGCCAAAAACGAAAAGGCAATTTATGCCATGATCGACACCCTTCAGAATATGCCGCTGTTTAAAAAATACAGCAACATTGCGAGTTTTCTGGCAACGGGCTATAAAGCATTTGGCGCATTGGAATACGGGCCTTGGTTCAACTTCACGAGTTATAATATTCTTGAGGGCTACCGGGTCCGACTTGACTTAGGCACCAGTACGCAATTCAGCAAGAAATGGTGGTTGAGAGGTTATCTCGCTTATGGATTTTTGGACAAGCGTTTCAAAGGGCGTGCAGAGATCACACATTTGTTTCAAAAAACCCCGAGAACATCTTTGTACGCTTCCTATACAAATGATTATGATAACGGACAGGTGTATTACGATGAAGTAGGAACTGACAATGTGTTCACCTTAGCGGCCCGAAAACGCCAGGTTCCGTTCAAATTTTTGAGAGTGGAACAAACCCGTCTGGAATTTTTAAAAGAAACTCAATTGGGATTGTCGGTACAAACGGCTTTCACCTACAAAAAATTCGATCCGGTTTATGCATTACCCCGCAAAGAAGCATACAATATACTACAGGGAGATGCCCTGAACAATCTCGAATTATCAATACGTCTGCGTTTCGCCTATTTGGAACGTTTCCTGGAAGGTTCGTTCCAAAGAATCAGTTTGGGCAGCCCTTTACCCATCACAGAATTGAAATATGCCAAAGGTGTTTCGGGATTTTTAAACAGCAGCTTTAACTATCATAAAATAACCGCTTCGGTTCATGATTATTTTAAGCTGGCCCATTATGGAGAATTTTACTACAACGTCTATGCCGGCCGTGTGCTGGGTACGGTTCCTTTCCCCATGCTGGAAGTCCATCCGGGTAATGAAATCTATTATTACAACAAATACGCTTTTAATTTGATGAACCGCTTTGAGTACCTGAGCGATGCTTTTGCCGGAATCAATATAGAACACAACATTGGCAATGGACTCTTTCGTTTGTTGCCCACCCGCAAATTGAAACTCCGGCAATTCTGGACAGCAAAAACTTTATGGGGCAGTCTGAATGAAGCCAACAAAAAATATAATTTTTTCGGCACAACCTTCGACAAAGGCCATCAGTTTCAGTCATTGAACGGCAAAACCTATATGGAGCTGGGCACAGGAATCGACAATATTTTTAAAGTGTTACGATTCGATTTTATCTGGAGAGTCCTTCCGCTTCCGGTACCCCAGGAACGTTACAAACGGTTTGGAATTTTTGGAAGTTTCAGGTTGCAGTTTTAATTCAATTGATCAAGAACCCGGAGGATTACCGCACAGGCTTCCCGAATCTCTTCTTCCGAGATATTCAAAGGAGGCGCAATACGAATACAATGCGGGGCAAATAAAAACCAATCCACAAACACTCCATTTTCAATGCAACGCTGAATTACATGTTGAAGCGTTGCAGCATCTTCCAGTTCCACTGCCATCATCAGGCCTCTGGATCGAATCGCTTTGATTTTTGGATGTTGCAACAACGACAAAAACAATTGCTCTTTTGATGACACCTGATCAATCAGTTGTTCTTCCAACAACACGGTCATGGCCGCGCTGCCGGCAGCACAACATACCGGATGTCCGCCAAATGTTGTGATATGTCCTAAAACCGGATTGTCGGTAAATGCATCCATGAACTGCTTGTTGGCTACAAAGCCTCCCAATGGCATTCCTCCACCCAACGCCTTACCCAATACTAGTACATCAGGAACAAGATTATATTGTTGAAAGGCCCAGAGCGACCCATTACGCCCAAAGCCACACTGATTTTCATCTAAGATCAACAAAGCGCCCGTTTCATTACAACGGTTACGCAGTGCCGCAAGCCACTCCTGTTGCGGGAGATTGACTCCTGCTTCGGCCTGTATGGTTTCTGCTACCACGCAGGCTGTTTTTGTTGTGATCCATGAGAGATCCTCGAAACTATTATAAACAGCATGTTGAATTCCGGGCAGTAAAGGTCTGTATGCATTGCGCCAGTATTCATCACCTATAATACTTAAAGCACCGTGGGTACTTCCATGATAACTGTTTTGAAAAGCGATTATTTCTCCACGGCCCGTCACCTTTTTGGCAAGTTTCATGGCTCCTTCAATAGCTTCGGAACCGGAGTTGGTAAAATAGACACAGTTGAGGGTATCGGGCAAATGACGGGTCAAGAGAGTGGCATATTGTACTTGTGGACTCTGCACCAATTCACCATAGACCATCACATGCAAATAATGGTCGAGCTGTTTTTGAATGGCCCTTATAACCTCTGGATGACGGTGACCTACATTGCATACACTAATGCCTGCAATTAAATCGATGTAAGATTTTCCATGCACATCCCACAATCGGCAGCCTTCTGCCTTCTCAATTTCCAAAGCCAGCGGTGCCGGCGAGGTTTGTGCAACATGCTGTAAAAACAATTGACGATGATTCATGATTGACTTACTATTCAAACGGTGCGTGCCGAAACAATGGCACCCTCAAAAGAAGGTAAAAATACATGATAATTCCCCATCGTAATTTCGGATATTTGCATCAGACCGATTGGCAACCGGTTTTGAACTAAAATCATCTGTATGGCATGTATTCTTCCTGTAGAAGGCGTTTATCCCCTATTTGGAACAGATTGTTTCATTGCACCCAACGCCACCATTGTAGGAGATGTTGTAATGGGCGACCAGTGCAGCATCTGGTTCAATGCGGTTGTGAGAGGAGACGTTAACAGCATTCGTCTCGGGAATAAAGTCAATGTACAGGATGGTGCTGTTTTACATGCAACCTTTCAAAAAACAAAAACCATCATTGGGAATAATGTAAGCATTGGTCATAACGCCATCGTTCACGGATGTACACTTCACGATCATGTACTGATAGGCATGGGCGCCATTGTGATGGATAATGCTGTTGTTCACAGTCATTCCATCATTGCAGCTGGAGCCGTTGTTCTGGAAGGAACGATTGTTGAAGCCGGCAGCATCTATGCAGGAGTCCCTGCCAAAAAAGTCAAAAACATCAGCGAAGAACTGATTCATGGTGAAATCAATCGGATCGCTGAAAATTATATCCGCTATGCCTCCTGGTTTAAAGAACCTAATACAATCAGCGAAAAAACATCACTTTCAGAATAATGCATTTGATTCCGTAACTTTTCATCTCCAAAAACAAAACAATGAAGAACCAACTCAAAGCCATATCTCTGATAGCTACGATCTCTTTTCTTTTATGCAGTTGCAGTGTATTCAAAAAGCCGAAAGAAGGATGTCCCAGTAACGGGAAAAATGTGGGTGCCGAAAAAATTCTCAGTGGCGAGAAATTACCCAAAGTGAAAAAATTCAGAAGTTAACCCCGCTACACTCGTC
The DNA here is from genome assembly GCA_947456025.1 of Chitinophagaceae bacterium. Classification (GTDB taxonomy): domain Bacteria; phylum Bacteroidota; class Bacteroidia; order Chitinophagales; family Chitinophagaceae; genus Lacibacter. The sequence goes on from CANGQQ010000013.1 coordinate 23,800, forward strand.
ATCTTCGGTTTTAGACAACTACGGAAAAACAAGGATGGTGAATCCAATAGACCAAGTGTGTCTTCTTAATAATTAACCGTATCGATTGTGGCCAAAATGGAGCAATAACTCACGTAACGATCAGCCGAGACCGTCCCTTCTGCAACCGCTTTCTTCACTGCACATCCCGGCTCGTTCAAATGCAGACAATTATTGAATTGACAGCCCGAAATCATATTGCGGAATTCAGGAAAATAATGCGACAGTTCCTGCTTGCTGATATCTACCAGACCAAACTCTTTTACGCCGGGGGTATCTATGATTTGTCCACCAAAAGGAAGATCGAACATTTCCGCAAACGTAGTGGTATGCAAGCCTTTCCCGCTCCAGTCACTCACCTCCTGTGTTTTAAGCTCCAGGCCGGGCATTAGATAGTTAATCAAGGTAGATTTACCCACTCCCGAATGCCCGCTTAAAAGCGTTACCTTATCTTTCAGTAATTGTTTCATGGACTCAAGCCCTTGCTGCGTTTCAAGTGAAACCAACAAAACCTGATAGCCGGCTTTTTCATACATTGCTTTCCATTCAATGTATTGCTCCATTTCTTTTTCCCGATAAAGATCCGCCTTGTTAAAAACAACAACCCCGGGAATATGATAGGCTTCCGAAACAACCAGAAAGCGATCAATGAATCCTTGAGACGTACGAGGTTCGCGCAGAGTGGCAAACAAAAGACTTTGATCGAGGTTGGAGGCAACAATATGATGGCGGTATTTCTTATGCGGACTTTGGCGGTTGATGTAATTGTGCCGATCGTGAATAGATGTTATAACAAAAGTGTTTTCGGACTCCAAATCTGGCTCCTGTTGAAGGGTTACCCGGTCACCTACAGCAATGGGGTTTGTAGAAGTTAATCCTTCACGTTTAAATTTCCCTTTGATTCTTGCGTTTACAAAAGAACCGCTATCCGTCTTTACCCAATACCAGCTGCCGGTTGATTTGTAAACGTGCCCATTCATGTGTACAAAGAAAAGGAAAAAAGCAGCGCAATCATGAAGCCTTTCGTACGGCGCATCAGCCGACATCTATACATAAACGCGTTTATCAATGTTATGGCCGACTTAACATAGTATGTAACCCGAACAGCAATTCCAGCTATAATTCAGCGTTTCTGTTATAAATATTGATTCCTGTATTTGATTGCACAGCCTGTAACTTTGCAACCATGATGGATGCAACACAAGATTTGTTTGTACGCTGGATGCGACTGGAAGAAAAATTAATAGAGCGGTTCGGAAAAAAGCCCGACCTGGAAACGGTTCTCTTTTTAATTGGCATTCAGGAATTTGGACAAATTTTCGAAAAATACACAAAGGAACAAAAGCAGGACCTGATGCATATTGCCGTTTGCTCCTTACTCTCTCAAAGTGGCTATTTTGTACTGGAAGGCCATGATGAAGAAGGATGGCCGCATTTCAGGCAACTAAAAGCCCTTCCCAATCACGGACTGAAGGAACAGGAGGACTTCTTGAAAGACCATGTTCTGCTTTATTTCGAACAACATAATTTTTAATTGAAGTTCGGCCTCCTATTAAACCGATGAATAGGTGTGGGCAAAGGCCTTGCTGTCAATGGAAAAAAATTTTTCCGTTTCATGCAAATGAATCAATTTAGCAGCGTTCTTCAACTCTAAAAAAAGACTCAAATGAACTTTCCTGAAAATCTACGTTACACTAAAGATCACGAATGGATCCAACTGCTTGATGACAATATCGCTAAAATCGGTATTACTGATTTTGCACAGCAGGAATTAGGCGACATTGTGTTCATTGACATCAATGCAGCAGGAAAAGCACTGAAAGCCGAAGAAGTTTTTGGAACCGTTGAAGCTGTAAAAACCGTGAGCGATTTGTATTTGCCTGTGGCCGGAACAATTGTTGAAGTCAATGAAGCGCTGAACGACCGTCCGGAAAGCGTAAATACAGATCCCTACAATGAAGGGTGGATGATCAAATTAAAAGTGGACAACCCTGCCGATCTTGATGCATTGATGACGGCAGCCGCTTACGAAGCTTTGGTTGGATGATGCAGTCAACTTATAGAAGATATGTAAAAACAATTTGGCCGACCCTCATATGGGCGGCTTTTGTTTTTTTGATGCTCACCCTTCACTTCCCGAGATTCAAAAGGGAACGGGCGTTTCCAATTCCACATGCCGACAAGCTGGTGCATATTTTTCTTTTCTACGTTCTCGCTTTCCTTTTTCTGCTTTTTCTGATAAAGAAACATACACAGCGTTCATCCCATTTATTTATGGCTGTTTGTTTTGTTACTGTTTACGGAATCGCACTGGAATACGTACAACTGTATACAGGACGAGATTTTGATGTTTGGGATATGATTGCCGATGCCATTGGTGCATTTGGAGCCTTGGTGATCATAAAAAATAAGCCCCGGTAGAAACCGGGGCCGCAACCAAAACTAACTGCTTATGAGAAAAAGGTAAATTCGCTTAAGAGTATAAAGTTCTAAAACATTTTTTATTCTTTTTGTGAGGCCTTTGTTAATGTTTCGCTGACCGTTAAAAACCAACCGTTCAATTAACCTTTCGAGACCGGTCATCTATTAGATTCCTAAACTGTGCAAATGCTTACTTAAAATTGTTAAGATTTTGCAAAAGGATGCAGCCGTGATCCAAAAAGCGGCTTTTGACATAAAAAAAGCGGCTGCAAATGCAGCCGCTTTTAAGCAAATTTGAATTTTTTATCGCTCCATTGTTACCGTATAGGGAACTGTTACCCAGGCCCCGGTTCCGGTAACACCTAATTGAATTACCAGTACCAATTTGTTGGGATTAAATGAAAACGTTCCATTTTGACCGGAGAATGCTCGTACACTGATATCCTGACCTGCATAAGTCGGTCCGAGGAATGAAGATGCATCACCGATACCCGACTGTTGATTGAGTGTTACAATGAAGTCGGAAGGATCAGACCAGTCTAGCTTAAAAATTATTGGCTTCCAAGGAGTCGGAACATTGTCAAAGATATTTTCAACCACAATTTCGGCAGTTGTAGCTGTAAGACGTTTAACACTTGAAATTTTAGTTTTATAGGGTCCATAAGCATTAGAACCTAAAACCTCATTCGTTTTGTTATAATCGCCCAAAAGTGTTTCTACATCATAGTCACCAGAGATAGAAAGTAAGTATTGATTGTTTGTGCTAATAGCGTTCACAGAGCTTGAACTTTCGATTTTAAACACTAACTCATCCTTACGTTCCCTGGACTCATAAGGTGGGAACAATGCTTTGATTTCCAAAAAGCCCACTGCTTTCCCCGCCGGGATTGTAACGCTTTTTGACGCTATTGTATAATGTGTCCCTTCAACGGCACCTGTTGTAGAGGTAACAGAAACATTGATGGTTACATCTTCTTTCGCGACTGTTGTAATTCCAAACGGGACTAAAAATTTCGTATCGGGTTCTGTAACCAAATAAGCGCCTCTTTCTTTGAAAGTAAAATGTGCTTCAACAGGAGGGATAACCAGTACAGATTTCTTTTTACAGCTTGCGAACATGGAAACTGCAATAAGGAGCATAAATCCAACGCGTACTGTTTGCATAATTTTTTTCATAACCATTACATTGTTTTTGAATCAAATTAATAATTAGGATTCTGAATCATATTGGGATTGGATTGCAGTGAAGCCCTGGGTATGGGCAACACCATTCTGAAGTTTGAAACCGGCAGTGTTTGCCAGTTTGCGCTTTGAACATCGCTGGCCAAACGTTCAATTGGCAGGCCACGACGTTTCAAATCGAAATATCTGAATCCCTCAAAGCATAATTCCCTGAAACGTTCATCCATTACTTTTTCTACGCCATCAGCTTTGCTGATGAAAACATCATCCGTGTAAGGCTCAATTCTGGCTCTGCGGAGATCGTTGTACCATTTAGCTGCATTCACCAAATCATCTTTTTCAGCATACGCTTCGGCAAGAATCAGGTACATTTCTGAAACCCGTAACATTTTAATGTCTACAATTTTAGATCCACGTGAACTGGCATAAAATTTAAATACTAATGATGTGTCTTCAGCTCCCGGATCGTTTAAGAAATATGCGTCCCAACGGATATCGTTTGCTTTATCAAATTTAGATTTCAACTTGTCGGAAGGTTCATAGAAAACATCACCATTCAAATCCTGCCAAAGCTGTCCTACACTGATTCCATTGCGACGTAGCTTGAACAGAATTTCGTTTTCTGAGTCATCTGACCATATTGAAGAAAACGTAATTCGATCGGATAAGCCGATCCCGCTTTGTGCCAAGCAATTATTGGCATAAGTGATTGCGTTATCATAATCTCTCTTATACAAAGCTACACGAGCCCTGAACCCTTCAATGGCCGCTTTAGATAAGCGTATGATTCCCACATTGGGCGCACTAACGGGCGCAACGGGTATTGGAGCAGACAATGCATCCGTAAAATCCTGATTGATAAGATCAACTACTTGTTTCATAGTTAATCGAGCGGGTTTTGCAGAAACATCGGAACCGGTAGTATAAGGAATCCCTAGTCCAGCATCGGAATAACGGGCGGAATAACGTTGCAAAAGCTCAAAATGCGCAAACGCCCTGATTGCCAACAATTCGCCTTTAATACGCGCTTTCCGCTCTTGTTCAGCTGTTGTAGTGGCAGGGATCGCGTCTATTTTCAAAAGTATTTTATTGGCAATTCCAATAACAGCATAATAACCAAACCAACCCGCTAATGCTTCATCTCCTTCTGAATCACTGGCAAAATACTGCCACTTGAAAACGGGCTGGGCTTGTCCGCGGTTTTCATTGGAAAGCTTTACTTCATCACTTATGGCTGCATTCAGAATCATTGTATTTACGCCATCAAGTGATCCATAAACGCCATAAAGCCCTTTTTCCACATCCTCAACAGTTTGAAAGATGACATCTTCTGTAATCAGGTCCGTAGGTTTTAAGTCGGTTAACTTTTTGCATCCTTGCAAACTTGAAAGCAGTACCGCTGCAACCAGAAATTTATTATATATCTTTTTCATGTTTATCAACTTGATTTGGAATTAGAAAGTAAGATTTAAACCAAAAGTATAGGTGCGGGGAACAGGGTACTCGTATTGAGCGATGTTGTCATCATCCTCAGGATCGAAACCGGTCCAGCGTGTCCAAGTGTATAAATTCTGTGCCTGCACAAAAAACCGAAGTCCTTTGATCACTTTTGTTTTAGCAAGGGATGCAGCAGGTACGGTATAGCCAATTTGTACGTTCCGCAAACGCAAATAGGAGGCGTCCTGTATTAATTTGCTCGTATTTGTACTCACCGCCGTTAATGGTGATTGAATGTTGGTAACATCTCCCGGTTTCGTCCACATTTGCAACATATCACGGCGCATGTTAAACCCTTGAATTGCAAAAGCGTGGTTCATCTGGAAAAAGTCCTGATTATTTGCACGTGCGAACTTAGCCTGGAAGTTGAAAAACACAGCTAAATCAAACCCTTTGTAAGTGACATTCGTGTTGAAACCACCTGTCCATGGAGCAAACGAAGTTCCAAAATCAGCAACAAAGTCGGAATCTCGTAATTGACTTGTCAATTGTCCATCGCGTGTATAATACAATGGGTTCCCTGTTGATGCGTCAACACCGGCCCATTTCATTGCAAAGTGGGAGCCAAGTGGCAATCCAACACGCACGAGGGAAGTTCCTAAATTGTATTCTTTTTCTTGCCCTAAACTAGTGATAACGTTACGGTTGTAGGCAAAGTTCCCTCCAACAGACCATTTGAGATCGCTTTTTTGGATTATAAAATAATTCAAATTCACCTCAATACCTCTGTTACGCATTTCACCTGCATTCACATTTGCACGACTAAACGCCGCACCACCTTCAATAGGAATACGTTGTTCAATGAACAGATTTTTTGAAACCTCGTTATAAAG
>CANGQQ010000014.1 GCA_947456025.1 Chitinophagaceae bacterium
CCTTTGGTTACCAGGATCTGATTGTTGACTACCGCAACATCCCCTGGATGAAAGAACACGGAACACCCGTGATCATGGATTGCACACATTCGCTGCAACAACCCAATCAAACCAGTGGTGTAACCGGCGGAAATCCGCAACTGATCGGAACCATTGCAAAAGCTGCGATTGCTGCAGGTGCAGACGGCCTGTTTATTGAAACACATCCGAATCCTTCTCAAGCGAAAAGCGACGGTGCCAACATGCTGCAATTAGATTTACTCGAAGACTTACTGACTCGGTTGGTGCGCCTGAGAAAAGCAATGCAATGAGTCGTTGTTTAACCATCAAATTTGACTGGGCAAAACTCCAAATTCCTTTTTGAAGGCCAGTGAAAAATTGCTCAGATTGGTATATCCTACTTTTACCCCCACTTCCTTTACCGAAATATTTTCGGCAAGAAGTAAGGAACGGGCTTTCTGCATTCTGTTTTTTTGAAAGTACTCGTAAAGGCCCATACCGTAAATCGTTTTGAACGTTGATTTTAATTTAGAAACACTGATTCCGGTAATAGCAGACAATTCACTGATGGTTGGAGGCTTCGTTAAATCTGCAACAAGCAAGGCCTCAACCTCCATCATCTTGTAAAGATCTTCACGCTTCATCCGATTTGTGAAAAACAACGTTCCGGATTTCAGCCGCTTGAACAAGTGAGTGAAAAACAATTCAATTAAGATCATGACCCGGTTGCGTTGATGCAATTCTCTTAACGGATCATACTGACGTACTTCAAATATTTCATCAAAATAGCGTCTGTATTCGTAATTAAACGGCTCAAGATTCACATGATTAAGACCCAGACTTAAATAAGAATCAATCACCGTTTCAATTTTTTCAGTCTGGAGATAGTCCTTTAACCAGTCTACGGTGAACATAATACCAACCGTTTTTTTGATCGTATCGGCCGGAAGGACATAACTTAATTCGGACTTGCTGGAAGTGAGCAAAACAGAAGCAATGAATTGTTCATCAAACGTAACGGCATCACGTTCTATTTTCACTTGAAACTCTTTCTTTACCTGAGTCTCATCAAATTGCAAATGATAAAAAAGACGATTTCCTTTTTTGTTGGTAAACCTGACATCCTCATTTAATTTTATATTGGTTAGAGAGGCCGCAATTCCTGGTCCTAAGGATAAGAATTGTAACGATCCGCTACCGGCCTGCCCGGGAAGTTCTATACGGTTGTCGATCATCGTTGTAGACAAAAAAGCTGCCATCCGTGGATACAGTGCATTATAAAACTCATTATTATTTACAAACTCAAGCATAGATCCATGCACGTTCACAACGAACGCGGTTTTAAGGTTTCATTTCGATACTCCTGTGGCAGCATCAGGTATTGCTTTTTAAATGCCAGTGCAAAATTCCCGATATTGGAATAGCCCAGATGTTGTCCGATCTGTTTAATCGAAAATTCATTTTCGGCTAAAAGCACTGCCGCCTGCTGCATGCGTTTTTTCTGATAATATTCATAGACCGGTAACCCATAAACCGACTTGAACAGGTTTTTGAATTTGGTGCTGCTCATTGCGGCATTCCGCGCCATGATTTCAATCGATGGAAGCTTAGCGGAAAAATCCCGAAACAACTCCTCTTCCACTCTGAAAATCTGCTGCAAATCCTCCTGCTTGAATTCCTGCTCTACGTCGGCAAAGGAAACCCGCTTTTGGATTCGTTTAAAGAACCGTTCCATCAATAATTGCACACGATTCATGACATACAGTTTGGGAAACGGTGTATCCGGGTGCTCGTTAAAGATTTGATCCATCAGTTCCTTGTAATAAGAATCCAGAGGTTCCATATTGTAACTCCTGCTCCGCAAAGAAAGATAGACCGGCATAACGTGTTCATACAATTCAATCCCCAGCATCTTACCCAGCCATTGAGGTGTAAGGATGATGTTGACACCCTTGACTTTGGTACCGGTTGTGCCGCGATAAGACCAGTCCAAGAGTGAGCTGGTTAAATAGGCTACCGAAGCCGATCCTTTTCTTCGTTCAATAACATCCTGATCAATACCTACCGCAACCTCTTTGGGAGTATCGAATACATCAAAGCGTAAGGTGTAAAACTCTTCCGTACTTTTCTTCCGATGCATGATCCAGTCCTGATTCAATCGGAAATTATAGATGTTGACCGATAGCCCGTTTGGCAATTTTAAATTGCGCATGTATCCTTCGGCATAAACCCTTGGAATATGCAACCAATGCTCACGCATTTGGGTATGCATTTTCTCAGCGATTTCCCGCTGCATCAATTCGTAATCCGAATAAGTATATTCAAACGTAAACATAGATGTTTCTCCGACTTAAACGCATTCAGAGTCGAACCCCTTGCGTCAGGATCGAACCGGATTGCGTTTCCGAAAACCAATGTATTGCTTCACATTAACCCAAAACGCTACGAACAAATAAAACACAACCGGAGAGCCCATTGTGAGGAAAGAAAGATAAATAAAATACTTTCGGATAGACGCTGTTGATATGTGAAATTTATCACCCAAATAGGTGCAAACCCCAAACAGATTCAACTCAATCAAATGTCGCAAACGATCCATCGTCCTAAAGTTATTACAAATTTCATTAAAACAATGCGTTTATTCATACAGGCTTGTTCATATTTTGATACCTTTGCAGCGCAATTTTCAACCTTCTAAACTATCTTTTCTATGGTTTTTGACCTCGATCTCATCAAAAAGACATATGCCGCTATGCCGGCTAAAGTGGATGCCGCCCGTAAAGCGCTTGGACGTCCGCTCACTCTGGCCGAGAAAATCTTGTATGCGCACCTCTGGAATGGCGTTGAACCTAAAGAGTTTGCAAGAGGAAAAGATTATGTCGACTTTGCTCCGGACCGGGTTGCCATGCAAGACGCCACCGCGCAAATGGCTCTGTTGCAATTTGACACCACCGGAAGAAAGAAGGTTGCCGTACCCAGCACGGTACATTGCGACCACCTGATCGTTGCAAAAAACGAAAGCAAAACGGATCTGGCCAAAGCAGTTACCGAAAATGAAGAAGTCTACAATTTTCTTTCCTCTATTTCCAACAAATACGGAATCGGATTCTGGAAGCCGGGTGCAGGTATTATCCATCAGGTTGTACTGGAAAACTACGCCTTCCCAGGCGGTATGATGATTGGTACCGATAGCCATACCGTAAACGCAGGTGGTTTGGGTATGATCGCTATTGGAGTGGGTGGTGCCGATGCCTGTGATGTGATGGCCGGTCTCAGCTGGGAGTTGCTGATGCCCAAACTGATTGGCGTTAAATTAACCGGTAAACTCAACGGCTGGACCTCCGCAAAAGATGTGATTCTTAAGGTTGCAGGTATATTGACCGTAAAAGGCGGAACCAACGCAATTGTTGAATATTTTGGCGAAGGTGCTACCAGTATGAGCTGTACCGGAAAAGGTACAATTTGTAACATGGGTGCCGAAATCGGGGCCACTACTTCCACGTTTGGCTATGATGAAAGCATGAGCCGCTATTTGCAGGCAACAGGACGTGCAGAAGTAGCACACGCTGCGGATGCAATCAAAGCGTATTTAACCGGCGACGCTGAGGTTTATGCGAGTCCTGAAAAATATTTTGATCAGGTTATTGAAATCAACTTAAGTGAATTGGAGCCGCATTTGAACGGACCTTTTACGCCCGATCTGGCAACTCCTATTTCAAAAATGAAAGAAGAAGCGCTGAAGAATGGTTGGCCTACAAAAATTGAAGTTGGCTTGATTGGAAGTTGCACCAACTCTTCCTATGAAGACATCAGTCGCTCTGTTAGCCTTGCACGTCAGGCTAAGGAAAAAAACTTAAAATTAAAATCAGAATTCACAATTACGCCGGGCAGTGAATTGGTACGCTATACCATCGAACGAGACGGCTTCCTGAATATTTTCGGTGAAATTGGAGCTACTGTTTTTGCCAATGCCTGCGGACCTTGTATCGGGATGTGGGATCGTATGGGCGCAGAGAAACAAGAAAAAAACACGATTGTACACTCTTTCAACCGCAATTTTGCCAAGAGAGCAGACGGAAATCCCAATACATTGGCCTTTGTTGCAAGTCCGGAAATGGTAACAGCATTGGCTATTGCCGGTGATCTCACGTTCAATCCGCTTACAGACACACTCACCAATCAAAATGGCGAACAAGTAAAACTGGATCCCCCTTATGGCGATGAATTACCGGTTCGTGGTTTTGCTGTTGAAGATGCAGGCTACCAGGCACCGGCCGAAGATGGCAGCAAAGTACAGGTTGATGTAAAATCCGACAGCAAACGTTTGCAATTGTTATATCCGTTCGCTGCATGGGAAGGAACCGATTTGAAAGGGTTGAAACTGTTGATAAAAGCTAAAGGCAAGTGTACAACCGATCATATTTCAATGGCCGGCCCCTGGTTGAAATTCCGTGGACATCTTGATAACATCAGTAACAATCTGTTAATTGGTGCAACCAATTTCTTCAACGAAAAAACTGATTGCGTTAAAAATCAACTGACCGGTGAATATGGTACCGTTCCGGGAACACAAAGAGCCTACAAAGCTGCCGGAGTCGGCTCTATTGTTGTAGGTGATGAAAACTACGGCGAAGGTTCTTCACGTGAACATGCCGCAATGGAACCCCGCCATTTGGGTGTTCGTGTGGTATTGGTAAAATCATTTGCACGCATTCATGAAACCAATCTGAAAAAACAAGGAATGCTGGCATTAACCTTTGCTGACAAAGAAGACTATAACAAAATTCTGGAAGATGACAGTATTGACGTTGAAGGCCTGCTTAGCTTTAGTCCCGGCAAGCCGTTACAACTGGTCTTAAACCACAAAGACGGCAGCAGCGAAACCATACAGGTCAATCACAGTTACAATGCACAACAAATTGAATGGTTCAAAGCAGGAGGCGCATTAAATGTCATCCGTGCCGACTTTGCCAAAGGCTAAATTCTGTATTGTCCTTAAATAGGTTGACAGTTTTTAAATAAGTCCCGGTTGCCTCAAGTAGCCGGGATTTTTTTTGTCTTATACATCTGTGAGTATCACTCACGCAGATCTTGCTGCCACGAGACTTGTCCGGCGGTTAAAACCATCACGGAACAATAAACAATTCCACCGGGTTCTTCTATTGCACATTCCTCCTGGTGCATACAAAAAGGCTTCAGTTGTTCAATAAAAGATTTTGCCATCAAACGTTGGGGCGTGCTGAGGAGAACCGTAGAACCTTCACTTATAAAAGCAACAATCCTTCGATACAATGATTCGAATTGAGAAGGATCGTAGTTGATATCACTCAACAAAACGACATCAGCAAAAAAGTTTAGGGCGGGCTCGGACCAATCCAATTGAAAGCAATCAATGTTGTGTAATCTCAGTGTGTCAATGGTATGTTGCATTTGGTCAACCGCATCAAAGTGGTTATCAGAACAAGATACCGAAGACGCCAATTGAGTAGCTAACAAAGAGGGCAAACCCAATCCGGCGGCTAACTCCAAAACCCGCTTATGTTTCAGCAATTGCGGATGGTTGGAAATGAAACTGCACAATGCCTTTGCGGCGGGCCATACCTGTGCCCAAAAGGGAAAGGAAACCGAAACATCTATTTCTTTCTGTAAACGGTAGCGCTCACGGATATCTTCTTGCAATGGAACCAAAAGTTGTACTTGATGTTGCCCAAATGAAAACGTTTCCAATTTCGATCTCCAATCCATGCGCATAATAAAAAAAGGTTAGAAGTTGCAGAAAGCGAACGCCAAAAATCAACTAGAGATGCGCTTCTGCAAATTCCTTTGAATACTTTTTTATCATTTCCCGTACCCTTCTGAATTCCTGTAGAATTTCTTCTTCCGTTCCTGTTGCCTTAGCCGGATCCGGAAAATTAAAATGAAATTTTTGTGCAAGCGAAGGAAAATACGGGCAACGTTCTTTGGCATTATCACAGACAGTGATCACAAAATCAAAATCGACATCACGGTACTCATTCACATTGTTGGATGTATGATGACTGATATCAATTCCATCTTCCTTCATGATCGATATTGCACGGGGATTCACACCGTGGGTTTCAACACCTGCACTGTAAACTTGTGCCTTGCTTCCCGCAAAATATTGCAAATAGCCTTCAGCAATTTGAGACCGGCAACTGTTTCCGGTACACAGAACTAAAATTTTCTTCATAACAGATTTTATTTTTAGCAACAACCGTTGCCGGGTTCACATACTTTTTGAATGGGCTTTTCGGCATAAACCGTGATGCTGTAAATACCGCTTTGTCCGCTTTTCCAGGATTGTAAAGTATCCGTGTCCAGGTACTTTTGAAGAATATCATCGGGAATCGAAATCAGTTTTTCTTTTTGAATGATACAATTCACAAACCCATTCAAAGCGATCAATTCCAGATAAACGTGCTTTTGAATGGCACCCGCAACGCAACCGGCATACATTTCGGCATCACGTTGCAGCGCTTCAGGTAATTTGCCGACCAATACAACATCGGAAATACTAAAATGGCCTCCCGGCTTTAGCACCCGAAAAATCTCTTGAAAAACAGCATTCTTGTCCGGAACTAAATTCAATACACAGTTACTTACTACAACATCTGCCACGTTAGCGGTTACAGGAATTTTCTCTATATCGCCCAAACGGAACTCCACATTGTTATAGCCCAGTTTTTCAGCATTGATGCGTGCTTTTTCGATCATTGCCGGTGTAAAATCAATTCCAATAACCTTCCCCGTTTCACCTGCTTCTGAACGTGCAACAAAACAATCATTTCCCGCACCACTTCCAAGATCGATCACAAAATCACCTTTCCTGATTTTTGCAAACTGTGTAGGCAATCCGCACCCGAGACCAAGATCCGCATCGGGATTGTACCCGGTTAAGTCGGAGTAATCATCACTCATAATATTATACACTTCGGTAGAACAACCGCCCGCACCACAACAAGAAGCCTGATTGGTTGCTTTGTCTTGTAAAGCGATTTCACTGTATTTCTGCTTTACCATTTCTTTGATTGCATCGGTTTGATTCATATAATTTTTTTTTGTATTTGAATAGCGTTTACTTAAGAACAACAAGATGCATCGATAGACGCATACTGATCAAACAGCGTCAAAAAAACCTGCCGGGCAGCTTTCCATTCTTTTGGATCAATACAATAACAAACCTTTACACCTTCAATGGTTCCTTTGATTAAACCCGATTCCTTTAATTCTTTCAGATGCTGAGAAATGGTACTTTGAGACAAGGGCAGCTCATCTACAATATCACCGCAAATGCATGTTTTCTTTTGTAACAAAAGATTCAAAATAGCGATACGAGCCGGATGCCCCAGGGCTTTTGCATATCCCGCAATCCGATTGTCTTTTTTTGAAAACGCCTCAGCTTTATTTGTGCCCACAACGAATATTTATCGCAATATTACGATCTATTTTCAAAACCACAAAGTTCATTCACGATTCTTATGCTACATCCGGTTATGCCTTTCCAATGAATTATATTTGCAGGGCCTTATCATTTCAAACTAACAAGGCCCAACAAGGGATGTCCACTGAACTCAACATAAATAAAAAGCCTTTTTTAGAAGTCAGGAGCATCCGAAAGAAAGATGAAAAGGGCTTTGAATTGAACGAAATCAGCTTTTTTCAAAACAGGAATCACAACATTGCAATTTCGGGGGCTACCGGTTCGGGCAAAACAACCTGCATGAAAATCATTGCAGGACTCATTCAACCCGATTCCGGAAATGTTTTTTTTGATTCCAAACGAGTTAAAGGTCCGGAAGAAACATTAATTCCCGGCCATAAAGGCATTGCTTACCTCTCACAACAATTTGAACTGCGTAACAATTACAAGGTGGGAGAACTGTTGAATTATGCGAATGAACTCCCCGAACACAAAGCCTACCAGATTTATGAATTGTGCAGAATCGATCAGTTACTGAACCGATGGACACATGAATTGTCGGGCGGAGAGAAACAACGTATTGCACTGGCCCGATTGTTAACCGGCTTACCGCGATTGTTTTTACTGGATGAACCTTATACCAATCTGGACATGACGCACCGACAAATCATGCGATCGGTATTGGAAGATATTGGTCGGGAATTGGATATCTCGTTTATGATGATTGCGCATGATCCTGCCGACGTGCTCTCCTGGGCGCATGAAATACTGGTATTAAACAATGGTACACTCGTACAAAAAGGTTCACCCAAAGATTTGTATTATAAACCGGCAGACACCTACACTGCAGGACTATTCGGGAAATACAATCTCGTTCCTATATCCTTCTTTCAACATTACAGGATTAAAGCCGAAGCTGAAAGCCATCTCCTTTTACGACCCGAACAACTTCGTATTTGTCCGAAAACTGACAACTGCATGCAAGGATCGGTCATCCGGCAACAATTTATGGGTACCCATTTTGAAATCAGTGTACAAACCGAATCCGGAATCTATTTTTTGAAATCCGACCTGCCGGACTTCGAAACAGGCATGAATATCCACTTTGAACCGCATCCGGAACTACTGCGGTTGAGTTTTGAATAATTTTCAAATCGCATTGCCCCATCAGATATCGGTTGAAACCTGTTGAAAAGACAAGTTTCAGACTGACAAATATCATAGTTCAATTCTACCGTTCGGTCTAGCTTTAACGAGTTGCGTAAGTTGTAGCCTAAAGAAAGATCCTGCAGCATGAATGGCGAGCTAATTCCCGCAACCATTTGTACGAACCCTTTACAAAGGCAATGAACAACACACTTTCAACTACGGATCCAAGAACAAAACTCATTTCCTCAAAATTGAAAAAAGAGGCTTACAAAGCTGATGCATTGATTGAAGTGCTTCATACGGCTCAAAACATTTACGGCTACCTTCCCATTCCGGTTCTTGCCTACATAAGTAAATCACTACACCTCCCACCTTCCCGGGTTTACGCTACCGTAAGTTTTTATCATTTCTTTTCTTTAAAACCCAAAGGTGAACACACTTGTTTGGTTTGTACAGGTACAGCTTGTTATGTAAAAGGGGCACAGCAAATTCTTGAAAAAATTGAGCAGGTATTTCACTTAAAACCCGGTGAAACATCTAAAGACAACAAATTGGGAATTCAAGTCGCACGTTGTGTAGGCGCCTGCGGATTGGCACCCGTTGTGGTACTGGACGATGAAGTACAGGGCAACATAGTGTCGGAGGAATTTACTCAAACAATGAAAGAAAAAATGGGATTATTATGAATCGCCTGGATTTCCATACGAAGATCGCCGCATTACAGCAACTCGATAAAACAAAGACCGTCCAACACCGAATCGGAATTTGTTGTGGCGCAGGTTGCATTTCTTCCGGTTCCGAAGAAATTTTAAAAAAACTGGAATCAGAAGTACAGCAACGCGGCTTGTCCGAGAAAGTAGAAGTAATTCCTACTGGCTGTATGGGTCCTTGCAATCACGGCCCCTTGCTGAAACACCTCGATCAACATACAATCTATCAAAAAGTAAATTGTACCAATATAACTAGCATTCTGCAACAGCATGTTATTGAACAAACCCTGATTGAAGATCAACTGTTGTTTTCTGACTCCAGAACAAACGCACATGCTGATTACAGAGCAGATCCGTTTTTTAAAAAACAATGTAAAATCGCTTTGAGGAATTGTGGAAAAATCAATCCCGAATCCATTGAAGCGTATCTGCTGCAAGATGGCTACAAAGCACTGGACAAAGCCTTGTTTGAATACACTCCGGAAGAAATCATAGGCGAAATTAAGCATAGCAGACTGCGTGGTCGCGGAGGTGCCGGTTATCCTACAGGAATAAAATGGGAAACCGTTTATAAATATGTGAACAATGAAAAATATGTGATTTGCAATGGCGATGAAGGTGATCCGGGTGCATTTATGGACCGTAGCATCCTGGAAGGTGATCCTTTTAGTGTACTGGAAGGCATAACCATTGCCGCCTATGCTGTTGGTGCGTCAAAAGGATATGCCTATATCAGAGGCGAATACCCTTTAGCCATTAAACGCTTTGAAAGTGCACTGAAGCAAGCCCGCAAATGGGGATTGCTCGGCAATCAAATACTGGGAAGCAGTTTCCACTTTGACCTCGAAGTTCGCATTGGAGCGGGGGCATTTGTGTGTGGCGAAGAAACTGCTTTGATCGCCTCCATTGAAGGCAAAAGAGGAACGCCTAAACCTCGTCCTCCGTTTCCTGCCCAATCGGGCTTATGGGGAAAACCAACACTCATCAACAATGTTGAAACCTTTGCCGCCATCGTTCCAATTGTTTTAAAGGGAGGGGAATGGTACAGTGAAATAGGGACAGCCAAAAGTGCAGGAACAAAAGTATTTGCACTTGCAGGAAAAGTGAATTACGCCGGCCTGATCGAAGTTCCGATGGGAACAAGTTTGCGCGAAATTGTTTTTGAAATCGGAGGAGGCATGCAAAATCAAGCGTCATTTAAAGCCGCACAAACGGGTGGCCCTTCAGGTGGATGCATCCCTATTGAATTTTTGGACGTAAAAATGGACTATGAATCACTTCTGAGTTTGGGATCCATCATGGGTTCGGGTGGACTTATCATCATGGATGAACATTCAGACATGGTTGATGTAGCTCGTTTCTTCATGGAGTTCTGCATGGATGAAAGTTGCGGCAAATGTGTGCCGTGCAGAGTTGGAACCAAAATGATGCATGATCTTCTGCAAAAAATCTGCATCAACAAAGGAACAAACAAAGATCTCGAACGCTTGGAAGAATTGGCTCTTTATGTCAAGGAAACCAGTCTTTGTGGTCTTGGAGCTTCGGCACCCAATCCCCTCTTGAGCACTTTGCGGCATTTTCGAAGTGAATACGAAACCCGAATCCATCCATCCCAAGATACAGTTCAGGATAAAAATCAATCAGGATGAACACCATTCATGTAAATATCAACAATATAGAAATACCAACAACTGCCGACAAAACCATCCTGGATGTTTGCAGAGAACATAAGATCGACATTCCTACAATGTGCCATCTGAAAGGGCTCTCAGATGTTGGTGCTTGTCGCTTGTGTATTGTTGAAATCGAAGGGATGAATAAACTGCAATCGGCATGCACTACAAAAGTAGCCGATCACATGATCATTCAAACAAATACGGATCGGATTAAAAAATACCGGCGCATCACAACCGAATTGTTTTTTGCAGAAAGAAATCATGTTTGCTCCGTATGCGTAGCTAATGGGAAATGTGAACTGCAAAATCTGGGCTATCAAGTTGAAATGGATCATGTCCGATATCCTTTTTTGTTTCCTCAATGTGAAGTCGACACCTCGCACCCATGGTATGTAATGGATCACAACCGCTGCATTATGTGTACACGCTGTGTACGCGTTTGTCAGGAAGTGGAAGGCGCACACAATTGGGATGTCATGAACCGGGGGCATGCAGTTCGCATCATTTCAGATTTCAATACACCCTGGGGCGAATCCACTACCTGTACTTCCTGCGGCAAATGTTTACACGCTTGTCCTACAGGTGCAATCTGGCCTAAAGCAATCGTTCAGGGGCAGCTTGAAAAAAAACCGGAAATCATTGAAGAACTGATCGAAAAACGAAAAATGCATGATGGATTTTAATTGTAAATAAACTGACACGAATGAAGAATCGTAAGAAAATAGCAACAGTCTGGCTGGGAGGATGTTCCGGCTGCCATATGTCTTTTCTGGATATAGATGAACGGATTTTAGACATTATCCAACTAGCCGATATTGTTAAAAGTCCGATCGTAGATCAAAAAGAATTCCCATACGTTGATCTCGCATTGGTTGAAGGATCCGTCACTTGTGACGAACACTTAGCCGAAATCAAAAACATTCGTGCCAAATCAAAAATGCTTATTGCATTTGGAGACTGTGCCGTTATGACCAATGTGACCGGCATGCGCAACTATTTTCCGTTAAATGAAGTGCTGGATACTTCTTATGTTAATGCCATCAGCAATGACGAAGGAGGCGAATCTCCGAGCCATCCATGCTTAATGAAACTTAACGATAAAGCAGTTCCGTTGCAGGAAGTGGTAACCGTAGATTTTGTTATTCCCGGATGTCCGCCAGATGCAGACACGATCTTTTATGTATTGCAAGAATTTTTAAACGACCGTACTCCCAATCTTAGTACGGCGCATAAACTGAAATATGGATAAACAAACTCTTCATATAAACCCGGTGACCCGAATTGAAGGTCATGCACGAATCACCATTGAATTGAATGAACAGGGAAGCGTTCAAAATGCAACATTTCATGTTAACGAATTCAGAGGATTTGAAAAGTTTTGCGAAGGAAGGATGTACACAGAAATGCCTACTATAACTCCTCGTATATGCGGCATTTGTCCTACAAGTCACACATTGGCCAGTGTCAAAGCTTGTGAAATGATACAAGGAATACAGCCTACTTATACGGCTCATTTACTACGCAAATTGATGCACATCGGACAAAATCTCTCCTCCCATGCATTATCGTTTTTTCATTTATCTGCACCCGATCTATTGCTTGGATTTGACAGCGACCCAATCAAACGTAATATAGTAGGTCTTGCCGAAGCCAATCCGGATTTGGCGCTCAAAGGAATCAGACTCCGAAAATTTGGGCAAGAATTGAGCGAACGAATCACGGGGAAAAAGATCCACATCAAAGGTATCGTACCCGGAGGCATGGCGTTCCCTTTAACAGAAGACAACCGAAAAGCCTTGCTTCATTGGATTCCCGAAGCACTTGAAACCGTTAATACAGGATTGAGCATTATAAAATGTTTCCACGAAGAGCATGCAGAAATGGTCCAATCATTTGCCACTGCCCCTACGCTGTATATGGGAACGGTTGGCCCCGATGGCACACATGAACTTTACGATGGAAAACTGCGTTTTGTAGATGCAGAAGGAGCCATTCTGGAAGATCAAATAGAACCACAGTCTTATTTGAATTACATCGCAGAACGCTCTGTAAACTGGTCGTACCTGAAATATCCATACTACAAACCCCTGGGAATTGAACATGGAATCTACCGCGTTGGGCCACTGGCCAGACTGAACATCGCTAACAGAATGAAGACTCCTTTGGCTCAACAAGAATTCGAACGTTTCAAAAAAATCAATGGTGGGAAACCCGTACACGGCACGTTCTATTACCACTATGCCAGACTGATTGAAGCACTGAACGATATAGAAGAAGCCGAAAAGATACTGAACGACCCGAAGGTTACCTCATTGCACATTCAACATCACGGACAATGGAACTATGAAGAAGGCATTGGTAGTTCTGAAGCACCGAGAGGGACCCTGTTTCATCATTATATTACCGACGAGACAGGCAAACTGAAAAAAATCAATTTACTCATCGCAACCGGACAAAACAATCCTTCCATGAACCGATCCATACTGGATGTTGCAAAACAATACATCCGTTCGGAACAACTCAGTGAGGGAATGCTCAATCGGGTGGAAGCTGCAATCCGTTGTTACGATCCCTGTCTCTCCTGCTCAACACATGCAATTGGCACAATGCCGATGATTATTGAATTGAAAAACAACAAAGGAGCATTAATACAAAAAATTGAACGCACTTAACAACATGCATTAACGATCCATGATTGTAAGAAGCTTAAAGCTTTATGTGCATTTTGGAATGCTCCTGCAGACAATTGATCTCCGATTGAAAACCGGTATCCTCTAATGGCACAAATACGAATCGCCCAATGCTTACCATATAATTGTCGAGCCAATGAGGCCAACAGTTCCGGTCCCAGATGATGTGAAGAGAAGGAATTACAATTTGATTCTTTTAATTCATAAAACTGAAAATCGTCTCCTTCAAGCGAAGCATCTACAAAAACAAGGACTTCAAATTTCAACAAAGAATCAATCAATTCTGTTTGTAATTGTTGTACCGTGACTACCGATACATTCCTAAAAGCGTTTTTTTCAATTAATGAGCATACATATTCAGCTACTCCATCATCACTTCGTAATGGATTTCCAATACCAATAACACATATTTGAGGCAACTTCAACTCTTTTTGTGGAGACATAATCATTTGAAGCGAAACAGGTTTTATCATTCAGAAATTAAAAAACCGATACGTTTCAAATTGAAAATAATGCAAGGAGTTGTAGTAAGCACAACATTAGATTCACACTGAATCCTGACAGGAATCATAGTACTTTTAAATATTCGAAATAAGACTATTCTTATTTAATCTTATTATCATATAGCCTCCAACCAGACGAAGAAACCTGCATTTATAGTTGTTCAGAGATCCCCGAAGAATCAATCGTACCGTCACAAATCTGAAATATTTACTACAAAATATTTCCTGTGGCAATAAAATTATAGAGGTAGGAATATCACCCAAAAGCCGAGGTAATTTAAAATACATTCACAAAAGAATTTCACACTTGAATGCATTCATTGTAAGGGCACTTGAATTTCATTAACGGATAGTAACTACTATTGAAAATTAAGACCTTCGAACCCCAAAGACTTATTGTTTCGTAAACCTTCCATAATAGCGTTTACCCGTTTGAGGGTGATAGACCTCCATAAAATAATCACCACGTTGAAAGGAAGAGATATTTACTTTCATTTCAGGACTTGCAGTTTGATTTAAAACTGAAACCATTTTCCCTTCGGCGTTGTAAATCCTGCAAACAAACCCACCCTTTACCGGAGGTAATTGCAGGCTTATTTCTGAAGTACCCGGATTTGGAAGAATTGTTATGCTGGATGATTGACGTTCCTTCACATTCAGTCGTATGATACTCGAATAACGTACCTCACCATTCAACTCGATTGTTTTTAAACGATAGAACAGAACACCCTCACTGCCTGTCATTTTATCCTTGTAAGAATAGTATCGGGTATCTTTCAGATTATCGGAAAGGATCATTGCCCTTGTTACAAAAGAACCATCCGATTCGCGGCGTTCAATTTCAAAACGATCAACACGATCATTTTCAATAACATTCCATTCCAGTAAAAGATGATCGCTTTTCTCTTTTACTTCAAAACGTTCGAAATCGTCTTTCAACAAACCATCAATCGGGGAAATAAAATTAATACTGCTTTGATTGATCGGCAACGGGTTTACATTTCCGGTACAAGTATTGCCGCTGTTGTCCCATGGTTGATATGGACTTTGCCCACTTCGGATGATGACCACGGCAATTTCCTTTTTTGCATCAGTCAAGCTACCATTGAGACTTCCGAAAAACTGTGCAATAAAATTTGAAGACCCAAAACCATAGCCTGGTGTGTTTAAATTGTACATCGCCGGAGTATAACCCGGTTTAAATTTAAAATAAATATCAAATGCGACGCGATACGTTTGTGCCGGAATACTCCAAAGCTGGCTGCAATTGGCTGTTGAACGATTAAAATAATGTTTACGCAAAACTTTTGAACCCCCAGTTACAATCGTTGCAGACCTCGTTCCATCATCATATGGAGTGCTTCGTTCCGGCAAAAAATCATTACCCGAATTTGTAACGTAAGTGGCGTCGTTTAATCCCGATGCAGGATCGGTTCCATTAAAAAAATAGGAATTAAACCCGTCGTATTGCAATACCGTTTCATTGAAATGATATCCAATACGCATGGCCGCAATTTCACAATTAGACATGGAATTGGTGTTGTTACGGATGGCTATACGAACAGTAACACGATTGTTCGTATTATCGTAAAAGACGTTTCCTAAAATTTCGGCCATTTGTGCGAAAGCGGATTGCAAAGACGCAATCATGACCAGCAACAAGAGTAACTTTTTGAACATGGTGTTACATTTTTTAGTGTTACCGGCTTTTTACAGGAAAATGAATACTGGAGTAGGAATACAAACTTAAGCGATCTATCCAGTAAAGTCAAGATGCACCGGAAACTTCTTTATAATTACAGAATTACTGAGCCCCCGATTTACTTCTTCACATCAAACCAAACATCTTTAGTGTTATTATAATCACCGTTATAATTGATCGTCAGTTCCGCTCCGGCAGGTATTGCAATTACGGTTTTGAGGAACATGGTCTGTTCCTCAAAATCCATGAAATATTCACAATTGGACGGAGCCGCATGATTGTAAACAGGAATCCAGCCTAAAGCCATCGCACATTGTGAACGGTCATCTCCCCATTCAAATATATAATCGTGTAATAGCGTTTGATCCAAAAGCCGGCGATCTTCCGAAGGCATCACAATAACCGGCGCCACTTCAACTAGTACGCCTTTTGCTATGGGCTCAGAAGTAAAAACACCTTTCCCTTTGCCTTTTGTTTCGGTGATTTGTAACGAAGGTAATCGCATGATACAGAGTGATTAAATCGGTTTCAATCAAAGAAACTAACTTTAGCCCAAAGTTGAGAAGATGGAAATGGAACTCGAAAAAGAAATTTCTTTAAAAGAGCAGTTTGATGCTTTAATTCTTCGGGAAGACAAACTGGAAATTCAGGATTTTCTGAACAACCAGAATATTTCCGACGTAGTGGATCTGGTGTATGAAACACCCGATTATGCGGCACAAATCATTGCCGGCATGAGTGTCCATCGTGCAGTTGGTGTTTTTAAAGTATTGGACACGCCTACACAAAAACAAATCATTCACGAACTTCCTCCGTTTAAAACTGCAGAATTACTCAATGAATTACCGGCAGATGATCGTACTTCTTTTCTGGAAGAACTACCCAGTAATGTTGTTCGTGAACTGATTAAACTTCTCAATCCCACCGAGCGGAAAGTAACACTATCGCTTCTCGGCTATCCCGAAAACAGTATCGGTCGTTTGATGACACCGGATTATGTATACGTATATCCGCACAATACCATCAGTGAGGTTTTTGAAACGATTCGCCGTTATGGTAAAGACAGCGAAACCATCAATGTCATTTATGTCATCAATCACAAAGGAGAATTGCTGGATGATCTTAGAATACGAGAATTTATATTAGCAGCACCCGACAAAAAAGTCGAGGACCTGATGGACGACCGTTTCATTGCACTCAATGCGTATGATGATCAGGAAACCGCCAACGAAGCCTTTAAGATGAACAATCGTGTGGCCCTGCCTGTAATCAGTAATACAAACAAATTGCTTGGTATTGTTACCATTGATGACGTGTTATGGGTCGCAAATGAAGAATTTAGTGAGGACATGCAAAAAATGGGGGGAACAGAAGCCTTGGATGAACCCTACATTGAAACACCGCTGTTGAAACTGTTTCAAAAAAGAGTGGTATGGCTGATTGTTTTGTTTTTTGGAGAACTCATCACCATCACAGCTATGCAAAGCTATCAGGATGAAATTGCAAAAGTCGTAATTCTGGCAACCTTCATTCCTTTAATCATATCCAGTGGAGGCAACAGCGGATCGCAAGCCTCTACCCTCATTATTCAAGCGATGGCTCTGGGAGAAATTACACTTGCCGACTGGTGGCGTATCCTTCGTCGCGAATTGATTTCGGGCTTACTTTTAGGGTCATCTCTTTGTTTGATCGGCATTACCATCATTACCATCTGGCATTATTTTTCTGCAACAACCTTTGGCCCCTATCACTGGCAAATTAGTTTTACAGTTGGTTGCTCACTGATCGGAATTGTATCATGGGGGACTTTAATGGGTTCCATGCTCCCTCTTGCATTGAAACGATTTGGTGCCGACCCGGCAGCATCTTCCACTCCGTTTGTTGCTACACTGGTAGATGTTACTGGTCTGCTGATCTATTTTTCAATGGCCTACCTTTTTCTGAAAGGAACACTTTTGTAAATCGCTGATGTTGTTAAACATCAACCATCACTTGCGCAGCTTTCAATAACAATTGATGCAAGTCGGTGTTTTTTATAAAAGGAGTCAATCGTTCGCTTCCGGGTCCCACCATCGCTATTTCCGTATAATCGGAAGAATGATCCATACTAATCCATCCAACAGCATTGCGAAACTTTTGCATTTCCGACAAAGCCTTGTAAGGAAGTTTTTTGTAATTGTATAATCCATCCTCTTTTGTGAGACCGGTGTAAAAATCCAGTAAGACCTTTGCTTCTTCTTCTTTAAGCTTGTAGCCATTGGCATATTCCACTCGCTCAATAACCTGTGAAATGGTAGACTGGCTTGACAGTCCATTCAAAATCCATTCATTGGTATGCCTGTACGTTTGTATACTGTCAAAATGCGAATCAGTCTGTTTTCCATAAATCAAACCCGGATTGGCATTACCATGATCTGAGGTAATGACAACGAGTGTTTCCCCGTTCTTTAAAGCAAAATCCATAACCACTTTAATGGCTTCATCAAAGGCTGCCTGATCGTAAAGTAAACCACCGACACAATTGGCATGGGCTGCCCAATCAACTTTCCCTCCTTCTACCTGCAACACGAAGCCGTTCGAATGATGCTGCAGGTGCTCAATCGCTTTTTGTGTCATTTCGGCCAATGTTGGAACATTGTTTTTCAATTCACGGTCGTTCGCATGATCCAACGCATAGGGCAATCCGTCTTCTGCAAAAATACCGAGGACAGGCTGCTTACCATTGATTTGAAACAATTCCGAGCGGTTCCTTGCAACCTGATAACCTTTAGACCGATATGCAGCATAGAGATCTTTCTTATCCTTTCGAAACTGAGCGTTAAAAAATTGGTCGCCACCACCCAGCAAGACATCAAATCCCAATTCCAGATATTGTTCAGCAATATCGGACTGACCATTTCTGCTTTTGCTGTTAACACAAAACCCGGCAGGTGTAGCATGAGTGACCGGCACCGTGGTAACACAACCGGCCATCTTGCCTGATTGTTTGAATTTTTGCCAAATAGGTGTATACGATTCTCCGTTAGCACCTACATTTAGTGAACCATTCGGCACTCTGTATCCCGCCCCCCAAGAAGAGCTGGCTGCTGCCGAATCGGTAACTATTGAAGATGCAGAAGCCATATCCATCAGTCCGCGAACGGCTTTTTGCTCCCGATAGAGATTCAACCAATTGGAACCCGTTCCGCTTTTTCGCTGCAGAAGGAGATCGGTCATCGTCAATGTGCCGGAGCTCATTCCATCGCTCACCATCATGATGATGTTTTTGGCCCTTATGCCTTTATGATTTTCGGCCAACACATCAGGAACATCTGTATTTTGAAACGGATTCAACAAAACAGAACCCAATGTAAAAACAGATCCATTTTTAAAAAATTTCCGCCGGTTCATATGATTTTTTTTATAATTATTGATTCGCTTCTGAAATACCAATCCCTGACAGATACCGCATGAAAGGAAGCGTGATCTCAACATTGGCTCAGACACTCAGATGCGAAAATCTGACAAAATGTAAAATTGATCATTATTCCGCAATTAGAGAGATCGTGGATGTTATGATTTTGTAAACCGGATTCCTGTCCTCAAATCAGTATTTAAAAGGTGAAATCCTCGTAAGATCATTAGTTTTTCCGGCAATCTACTTCCTGTTTCACTGTATTTTAACGTGCAAATGACCATGAACGAAAAACAATTAGGCCCAACCATTGGACTGCCACCATTTTTTGAGAATATTTCGTACTTTGGGCACTGTTTTAAATTGAAAAAAGATCGAAACATATGTGTGGAATTGTAGGATATACCGGTCCAAGGGAAGCATACCCCGTCATTTTGAAAGGACTCAAACGACTAGAATACAGAGGATACGACAGCAGCGGTGTTGCATTGCTCAACAACGACTTACAGGTCTATAAGAAGAAAGGAAAAGTTGCGGAACTGGAAGAAAGTTTGATTGGCAAAAATGTTTCTGCGCACATTGGAATTGGACATACCCGTTGGGCTACCCACGGAGAACCCAGTGACCGGAATGCACACCCGCATTTAAGTGCCAGCGGCCGACTGGCCATGATCCATAACGGGATCATTGAGAACTATGCCCTCCTGAAAAAGGACCTGGTAAACAAAGGCTATCAATTTCACAGTGATACCGATACGGAAGTATTACTGAATTTCATAGACGACATTCAACAAAACAACAACAGCACTCTGGAAGAGGCCGTCCGGATTGCATTAAAACGTGTTGTGGGAGCCTACTGTATTTTGCTGATCGACCGGCAAGACCCCGAAACCATTATCGCTGCCCGTAAAGGAAGCCCCCTGGTGATCGGAATCGGGAAAGGAGAACATTTTCTAGCAAGTGATGCGTCACCAATCATCGAATACACCAAAGAAGTCGTTTACGTCAATGATTATGAACTGGCGATTGTTCGTCCCGATGAACTGATCCTCAAAAACATTGGCAATGAGAAAGTAACGCCTTACATTACCAAACTGGATATGGAACTGGCTGCAATTGAAAAAGGAGGCTACGATCATTTCATGGTAAAAGAAATTTTTGAACAACCCAAAACCATCTACGACTGTTTGCGTGGACGGTTAGATTCCACAGCCGGAACCATTACCATGAGCGGTGTTCAAAACTATATTGAAGAATTGAAAAATGCCAACCGGATTCTCATTATAGCCTGCGGCACAAGTTGGCATGCCGGATTGGTAGCAGAGTACATCATTGAAGAACTCTGCCGGATTCCCGTTGAAGTAGAATATGCATCCGAATTTCGCTACCGGAATCCCATCATCAACAAAGGTGATGTGATTATTGCCATTTCTCAAAGCGGTGAAACAGCCGATACTTTGGTAGCCATCGACAATGCGAAAGAAAAGGGTGCTATTATTTTTGGTGTTGTGAATGCTGTTGGCTCCTCCATAGCCCGGGCATCACACGCCGGCGCTTATACTCATGCCGGTCCGGAAATTGGTGTTGCCTCAACGAAAGCCTTTACCGGTCAGTTGGCGGTTTTAACGATGATGGCGCTCAAAATTGCTTATGAAAAGAAAACCATTTCGGACGAACGATACAAAAATCTGCTCATCGAATTGGATGCCGTACCGGAAAAAGTAGATGCCATTCTAAAAAATGCGGAAGAAGTAAAAATTATTGCCGAAAAATACAAAGACTGTTCTGATGCCCTCTTTCTTGGAAGAGGATACAACTTCCCCGTTGCTTTGGAAGGTGCATTGAAACTGAAAGAAATTTCCTACATCCATGCCGAAGGATATCCTGCAGCCGAAATGAAGCATGGTCCGATCGCTTTGGTTACCGATCAATTACCGGTTTATTTTGTGGCGACCAAAGATTCCTACCATGAAAAGATCATCAGCAATATGCAGGAAATCAAAGCAAGAAAAGGGAAAGTAATTGCGATTATTACAGATGGCGATACCGTTAGTCCAACGCTTGCAGATGATACATTTGCCATTCCAACTGCCGATGAAATCATCGCTCCCATGTTAAGCGTTATTCCATTTCAGTTACTATCCTATTATGTTGGGATTGCCAAAGGGCTGGATGTGGACAAGCCGCGAAATCTCGCCAAAAGTGTGACTGTAGAATAATGAATACCTAATAAAAAATGCCGGAATCATCATCCGGCATTTTTATTTCCCTACGGCACCCCTGATGCATAAACGAATTCTGAAGTATATTTATCATTCCTTACTTAATCAACCAGAACCTGTATTTACATGAATTCGATCATTAAAAAACCGGCAGCTGAATTAGGCTATAAGTTCATTCCGGATAACTATATACCAAAAGGAAAAAACGAATATCATCTCCGTAATAAACAAAACAGAAGCGGAATTATTTACAGGAATCTGTCTGCACATGAAATTGAAGTGCTGGTTCGAAACCGTAATACAGCCGATGACTGGAATCAACTATTGGTTTCAGATGCGTTTAATCCGGAATTGGTAAAAAACTGTAAATTTTTCGGGTTGGTTCGTATTGGAAAACTTGAGCCTTGGTTTCTGGAATTCCATGCAGTTCGTATGATGGTTGGCTTGTACAACAGCACGATCATCAGTTGTGATTTTGGCGACAACGTGGTCATTGATAACGTGAATTACCTATCCCATTACATCATTGGAAACGAAGTCATGATTTCTAATGTACATGAGATGTGTACGACCAATAATGCGAAATTTGGAAATGGGATTTTGAAAGAGGGCGAACCCGAAAAACAACGTGTTTGGCTCGAAGTATGCAATGAAAATGCAGGCCGCAGTATCATCCCCTTCAATGGGATGTTGCCCGGAGATGCCTGGTTGTGGAGCCGTTACCGCGACAACGCGTTATTACAGCAAAAGTTGAAAGATTTTACAGAACTTAAATTCGACAAGCAAAGAGGCTATTATGGCAAAATAGGCGACCGTACTGTAATCAAAAGCTGTAAAATCATTAAAGATGTTTGGGTAGGAAGCGATGCCTATCTAAAAGGAGCCAATAAACTCAAAAACCTCACCATCAACTCAGAACCACATGCAAGTTCCCAGGTGGGCGAAGGTTGTGAATTGGTAAACGGCATCATGGGCGAAGGTTGCAGAGTCTTTTATGGCGTAAAAGCCGTACGGTTTTACATGGCCTCACATTCGCAACTGAAATACGGAGCCCGTCTTATCAACTCTTACCTCGGCAATAATGCAACCATTTCCTGTTGTGAAGTATTGAATTCATTAATCTTTCCGGCACATGAGCAGCACCATAACAACTCATTCTTATGTGCCGCCCTGGTTATGGGTCAGAGTAATATTGCCGCAGGAGCTACTTTGGGAAGCAACCATAACAGCAGAAGCGCCGATGGCGAATTGATTGCGGGCAGAGGATTTTGGCCGGCGTTGTGCGTGAGCATCAAACACAATTCGAAATTTGCCACCTATACTCTGCTGGCAAAAGGAGATTATCCTGCCGAACTGGACATCCCCTTTCCATTTTCGCTTGTGAGCAACGACGAAGCTGAAAACAGATTGGTTGTAATGCCCGGCTACTGGTTTATGTACAACATGTATGCATTGGCACGTAATGCCTGGAAATACATTGATCGCGACAAGCGTAATGATCTCACACAAAAAATTGAATATGATTTTTTAGCTCCAGACAGCATCAATGAAATGTTTGATTCGTTAACCTTGTTAGAAGAACTGACAGGGAAAGCGTATTATAAACAGGTGCAACCAGACAAAAAAATCAATCAGGATACACTCAGAATTAAAGGCAAGGAACTACTGGAATCAAACAATCCCTTATTGAATGAATTGGAGATTCTGTCTTCAGCAATTGAAAATTCGAACCGTAAAGTGCTGATCCTGAAAGCGGGAAAGAGCTATCATTTGTTTAAAGAATTGATTGTGTTCTACGGCATACAACAGATCATCAATCACATCGAAACACATCAACTGAAATCGTTCTCCGCACTGAAGGAATCACTACCTTCTCAAAAACGACGTAGTTCCTGGATCAATGCAGGCGGACAATTAATCCCGAAGGAACAATGGGATGGTTTTCTACATAAAATCACCTCCGATAAAATCAAAAACTGGGAAGGTGTTCATAACTGGTATGCCTCCCAGTCTCACTCCTACGAAAAAGAAAAGTTGGCACATAGCTGGGCATCGATGAAAGAAATTTTGAATATCCGCTCCCTGGATATAGATGCGTTTTTAAAGTTGCTCGATGGTTTTCTTCGCACAAAAGAATGGATGATGAAGGGAATCCACGATTCTCGATTAAAGGATTATACGAGTCCGTTCCGAAAAATGACCTATGAAAATGAACAGGAAATGGAAATCGTAACCGGAAAGTTTTCGGACAACGCATTTATTTTACAACAACAACAGGAATTGCAAGATTTGAAAAAAACAGTTCAAAAAATCAAATTGCAATTCAAACGAAATCAAAAAACCAAATAGGAGATCCCTGCACGTAATGTTTTAACTGCGATTGAAGTTTCCTTATAAATCAAAAGGTCGGATGAAACCGACCTTTTGATTTATGTGAATGCAATTTTCTATTATTCTCCCCAAATTTGATCTTTTCCTTCTAACCAAAGCTTCACTTGTTCGGTAGTAACTGATTTTGGACGTTCCAACGGGAATCCTAATCCACGATCCCAAATCAAACTAGCCATAACGCCCAATGCACGGCTCACGGCAAACAAAACAGTATAAAACTCATACTCTACCAATCCGTAATGAACCAATAACGCACCGCTGTGCGCATCTACATTGGGCCAGGGATTCTTTATTTTTCCAAGAGATTGTAAAATGGGAGGAACTGTCTCATAAATCTTCCATACCGTATTGACCAGTTTATCATCGGGCATGTAATTCTTGCCGAATTCCATTTGAGCGGTGAAACGAGGGTCTGTTTTTCTTAAAACAGCATGACCATAACCCGGAACGACTTTCCCTTCACTCAATGTTTTTTTGACATAATCAGCGATTTGTTCTTTTGAAGGTTCATCTGTACCAAGGGACTCCTGCATTTCAAAAATCCATTTGATTACCTCTTGATTAGCCAGTCCGTGTAAGGGTCCGGCCAATCCATTCATACCCGCTGCATAACTCAAATAAGGATCACTTAAAGCAGATCCTACCAGATGTGTGGTATGCGCTGAAACATTACCCCCTTCATGATCGGCATGAATGGTCATATACAAACGCATCAGTTCCATGAACCCTTTATCATCATAGCCCAACATGTGAGCAAGATTACCCGCCCAGTCGAGCAAACCATTAGGATGGATGTGTTCACTATTTTTATATTTTCTGCGGTAGATATAAGCGGCAATACGGGGAAGACGTGCCAGAAGTATCATGGCGTCATCAAACACGGGCTCCCAATAATCTTTCTTATTAAGGCCTTCCGCATAGCGTTTCGCAAAATAACTTTCTGTTTGCAGTGCCATAACACCTACAACATACATTGTCATAGGATGCGTGCTTACGGGTAATGCGTCGATCGCCGCAAACACATGGTTGGGAACATGACTTCTGCGTTGCCACACATCAGTGATGTAGTTGGCATCTTCCTCTGAGGGCAATTCACCTGTTAACATGAGATAAAAAAGGCCTTCCGGTAATGGCTGATCGCCTTTGGGCGCTTTGGGTAATTGTTGCTGCAACTCCGGGATCGAATAACCGCGAAAACGGATCCCCTCCTGCGCATCAAGAAGCGATGTTTCTGTCACAAGACCAGTAATACCACGCATTCCCTGATAAATTTGTGCCAGAGTAACTTCTCCCGCAACCTTGCTGCCATGTTCTTTTAAAAGATTTTTGATCTCGGTATTGGAAGCATTTACTTTAGCCGTAAACTTATCTTTCAGGATGCCCATAAATTATCAGATATTAAAAGGTGAGAAGATGCGCGAAGTTACTTAATCAGGGGCAACGGTTGAAATTCGTATTTAAAAAAAACACGAATGAAAGAAAAAATATTCAGGATTTAATAGACTCTTAACATCTCAGGTACTCTTGCAAACAGATTGCTACTTTGGAGATCTCCGGTACAGATACACGGCAAGGATTCCAAATAAAAAATTAGGAAACCAAGCGGCAACAATCGGTGGAAAATTCCCCTTGGTAGAAAAAACCATCGAAAATTTATCACACATGATAAAACTGACACCAATAATAAATGCAAGAGCCAGATGCAAACCGCTTCCACCCCTGATTTTACGGCTGGCTAAAATAGCAGCAATCATGGTCATAATAATAACGGCTACCGCATACGCATCTCTTCTGTAACGTTCAAATTTTAATGCATTGACGCCTTCCGAACCTCTACGTTCTTCTTTATTGATCAACCGAATCAGTTCCGGAGTTTTCAAACGGTCTTTTTTATATTCATCTGCAGCAATGTCATAGGGCTGATATCCAAGCTTGATGTAATAATTGGGCAGCAGCGCAACATCTTCCCTTAACCCATTGATTTTCCGCTCAATAGCAAGATCCAGCCTCCATTGCTTTTTAGTGGTATCCCAGGCAAAGGTTTCACTACGAAGATTGTACTCTACTTTCTGATTACGAACCCGTTGCAGGTAGAATCCTTGTCCGGTTTTTGAAACGGTATCATAATTCCTGATTCCTGCATAGGTAAAAGAATCGATTCTTAAATGCAGATTGGTTATATACTGAGACCCTTTCCCTATACTACCCATATCAACATACTTCGATTCAAAGGTGGTTCGGATTTTGTTTGCTATCGGGATCAGATAATGATTGGAAAGTCCCAAACCCAGCGCCAGCATCAAGCTCCCGATCCAATAAGGGAGAAGAATTCGTTTCAAACTCATTCCCGTACTCAACATGGCAATGATCTCATTTCTTGTAGCAAGGCGGGATGTAAAAAAAACAACCGATATCAATACAAAAATGGGGAATAACAAACTGATGATATGCGGAATAAACCCGGAGTAATATTCGCGGGCGATTTCCCAGAATGACAATTGGCTTTTAATAAAATCCTCAGCCTTTTCACTGGCATCAACCGCAATTGTTATAAAAGCAAATAAGATTAATGAAAACAGAAACGTGGTCAAATACTGCCTCAATATGTACCAATCCAGTTTTTTCATCAGTAATGCAAAGTAAGGATAGAAATTGGATATGAAAATCGGTCGTTGGGATTACCGCAATATCCGGCACAAATGCTCATTAAAGCCTGGTTTTTAAAATAGGAATCATTTCGTTCTTCCAGTGATTAAACGTCCCTTGAGCAATCCTGGATCGCGCTTCTCCAACCAACCATATGTAAAAAGCCAGATTGTGAATACTGGCAATCGTTAACCCGGTAATCTCTTTTGCTTTCATCAAATGCCGCAAATAGGCTTTCGAGTAATAAGCGCTCACCTCACACTGAATGGCATCGTCAATGGGAGAAAAATCTTTTTCCCACTTTTTATTGTCAATATTTATGATCCCTCTAGATGTAAACAACATCGCATTCCGGCCGTTTCGTGTAGGCATAACACAATCAAACATGTCGACGCCCAAACCAATACATTCTAAAATATTCCAGGGGGTCCCCACCCCCATCAGATAGCGGGGTTTTTCAATTGGCATTTCTTCACAACAAAGCGCTGTAAATTCGTACATCAGCGCTTCGGGCTCTCCCACACTTAAGCCTCCAATTGCACATCCGGTCAATCCACTCGCTGCCATAAATTGTGCAGAGGCCTTGCGTAAATCCTTATATGTTCCGCCCTGTATAATTGGAAATAAATTTTGAGTATAGCCATACCGATCCGGTGTTGCATGAAAGCGATTGATACAACGATCAAGCCATCTGTGCGTTAACTCCATCGACTTTTTAGCATAACCATAGTCGCTGGGATAAGGCGGACATTCATCAAATGCCATTACAATGTCTGCCCCAATACTTCTTTGAATATCCATTACACTCTCCGGAGTAAACAAATGCTTGCTTCCATCTATATGGCTTTGAAAAACAACACCCTCTTCTTTGATTTTCCTGTTACCGGCCAACGAAAATACCTGATAGCCTCCACTGTCTGTTAAAACCGGACGATTCCATCCGTTAAAATGATGAATGCCGCCAGCGGCCTCAAGGACTTCTGTTCCGGGACGCAGATATAAATGATAGGTATTCCCCAGCATGATCTGCGCTTTGATATCGGTTGCCATTTGCTGCATCGTCACGGCCTTTACACTGCCAACCGTTCCTACCGGCATGAAGATGGGCGTTTCAACAAGTCCATGATCGGTTTTGATCAGTCCGGCCCGGGCTTGTGAAAAAGGATCTCGATTTTGTATTTCAAATTGCAATGCAGCCATAAAAACTGCAAGATAGAGGTTTCAAAAAAACACCCGAGCAGAAATATTTGTAATCGCACCCAATTGGGAGGCTTCCAATCCTTGAAAGAGCGTGTATATTTTAAAAACGGAGAGCACCTTATTGTGAAAGAGATACAATAATTTCGCGTCACTTATGAATCTTCATTGGGAGCAAATTCTCTTCATTGCTTTTTGTGTGGTTACAGCCGCACAGTTATTTTATTTTGTTGGTTTTTTCATGCGACTGGCTTTTTATCGTAAGCCCAATAAAGACATTTCCCGCCAACATGCCGTATCTGTGATCATTTGTGCCCGTGACGAAGCCGGGAACCTCGCCGAAAATTTACCGGAAATTTTACAGCAACAGTATCCCTCAACGTTCGAGGTCATCGCCGTAAACGACAATTCCTTTGACGATAGCAAATATGTGCTGGAATACCTCTCCAAAACCTTCCGTCAGTTGCGACCCGTAGAGCTAAAGCAGGAAGCACGTTTAATTCAGGGTAAAAAATTCCCTTTGTCGGTTGGAATTAAAGAAGCAAAACACGAACTGCTGTTACTTACCGATGCTGATTGTAAAGCGGCATCACCTCATTGGATCGAAAAAATGCAGGATGGATTTACAGCCCAAAAAGAAATTGTACTGGGCTATGGGGCTTATGTAAAAGAACCCGGATTGCTCAACAAACTGATCCGGTTTGAAACATTTCTTTCGGCATTGCAATACTTCTCCTATGCTCTTGCAGGCATTCCTTATATGGGCGTGGGACGAAATTTGGCTTACAAAAAGGAACTTTTCTTTCGCAACAAAGGGTTTTCAATGCACAATCAATTGCCGGGCGGCGATGACGACTTGTTCATCAATCGTGTTGCAAACGGAAAGAACACGGCAATCGTTATTGACCCGGAATCCTTTACTTTTTCGAAAGCAAAATCTACATGGAGTTCCTGGCGTAACCAAAAAACCCGTCATTATACAACGGGTAAATACTACAAAGGAATACATCAATTTCTTTTGAGCGTTTATGCGGTTTCTCATTTCCTTTTTTACCCGTTGCTCATTGCAAATGCAATTTTCTATTCCTGGATTTTTGCAATTGCCATCTATGGTTTCAGGTTGTTACTACAGGGGATTGTCTATTTCCGGACTATGAGCAAACTCAAAGAAAGTGATCTGTTTTGGATTTTCCCATTGCTTGACATCTGGCAATGGCTGTATTATCTTCTGTTTGCCAACACCCTGTTCAAAAAACCAGGTTCAAACTGGAAATGATCGAAGAGAAAGAACGACTGTAATAAATTATTTTAGACACAATGGAAATTCTTACAAAATACTTTTCAGATTTTACGCCCAACCAAATAGCGCAATTGACCCAACTGGGAGACGTCTACAAAGAGTGGAACGAAAAGATCAATGTGATTTCCAGAAAAGATATCGATTCACTTTATGAAAAACATATTTTACATTCTTTATCCATCGCGGCTATTTTCGAATTTCAAGCGGGAACTCAAATTGCAGATCTGGGCACAGGTGGTGGCTTTCCGGGAATTCCATTAGCCATTTTTTTTCCCGAAGTGGAATTTCATTTAACCGACAGCATCGGAAAAAAATTAAAAGTCGTGGATGCCGTCGTAAATGCACTTGAGTTGAAGAATGTAACCATTCAACATACCCGTACCGAGGAGATCAAGAATCGAAAGTTTGATTACGTTGTAAGCAGGGCCGTTGCGCCACTCAAAGATCTTTGGCAATGGAGCCTGCCCATCCTGAAAGCAAAAGGACAAGGAAAATCTGTTTTAGCAGATGAAAGAGAACATCATGGCGGCTTGATTTGCCTGAAAGGTGGTGATCTGGCAGAAGAAATCCATGTAAGTGGACTGAATCCTTTGATTTGGGAAATCGAAAA
>CANGQQ010000015.1 GCA_947456025.1 Chitinophagaceae bacterium
GAAGGAAGTGTTGAAGAGGTCTTCCGGTCAAATAAATCTGCCATTCTTTGTGCCGGGGCGACCATTTTCCCTCCTCCCGTTTCAAATGCTTTTTGTTCGATTGCTTTTTGAAAATACATTAATAACAACGGATGGTCCTCCGTTAAACGCACTGTAGGTTGGTCAAGCAGCGCCTTCTTTTTTAGGAACTGATAAGCATCTTTTGGGTCTACACTAACCACAATCCCGCTGTTCGAGAAGGCATTGTTTCTTTTGGAAGGACTCCATCCGTTCACAACCAATTCGCCGGGTGCAGTTGATGCCGGCGCGATGATGCCGCCCGGACACATGCAGAAACTGAAAACGCCTCTTCCGCGAACCTGTTCAACCAAACTGTAAGAAGCGGGTGGCAACAGCGTGTCTCTGGTTTTGCAATGATATTGTATGGAGTCGATTATGGATTGCGGATGTTCAACGCGTACGCCCAGTGCAAAGGGTTTGGATTCAATCAGGATCTTTTGTTGATGCAAGAGTTCAAATACGTCACGGGCACTGTGGCCGGTGGCAAGAATCAGCGCATCGGCTTTAATTGTTGCGTTGTTTTGAACGGTTACGCCTGTGAATTTTTGATCATTTGTCAGAATCGCTGTGAGTTTGGTTTCAAAATGGATGGCTCCCCCACATTCAAGAATATGATTTCGTATCGATGTAATGATTTGAGGCAATTTATTCGTTCCGATATGCGGGTGTGATTGGTACAATATTGTTTCCTCTGCACCAAAGTGATAGAAAAGTTGAAGAATCCGGTCAATATTACCTCGTTTGTTGCTTCGGGTATAGAGTTTTCCATCGCTGTAGGTTCCGGCGCCACCCTCTCCAAAGCAGTAGTTGCTTTCGGGGTTAACGATCCCTTCACGGTTGAGTAAAGCCAAGTCGCGTCGCCTCGCTCTCACATCTTTTCCTCTTTCTATTATGATGGGCTGGATACCCCATTCAATCAAACGGAGCGCGGCAAACAACCCTGCCGGACCCGCTCCGGCAATCACAACACGATGTTTTGATTGATGCACGTCTTTCCATTTGAGTTCTTGTAAAAGCCGTTCCTGATACGGTTCGTTGATAAAGGCCAAGACAGTCAGGTTGACCATTGCTTGTTTGCCTCTTGCATCAATCGATTGTTTCAGGATGTGGTATCCCTGGACGGATTGTATGGTCGTTCCAACAGTTTTGGCTATCTGTTGTTGAACAAATGACGGGTCTTGTGCTTCTGATGGTAATAATCGGAGGCTGATTTTTTGTTGCATGTGTCAGGTTTTGATCCTAAAAACAGAATGATGCAAAGTAAAACAGTTTCATGCGAATGCTATTGTTTTTTAGACGTCGGGTTAAAAGGTGTTTTTTAAGAGTGTTGAATTCTGCGATGTAATTATACCTGTAAGCGATCGTTGATTTTGGCAGATCGGTTTTTTATAGTCACAATCCATAAGTAAAGAATGTTTAGTTGGTTATGCTCTCAGCGATCAGACGTTCATTTCAACAGATGTTAATAAGTGGATTGTTATCTTTGTTCAAACCAGTGAATTGTGGATAACGAAGTGATTATTCATACAAAAAAACATCCATTCTTCTTCTTTTATTTTCATGAAAAAGTCAAATAAAATACAATCAATTTTTTAAAAATAAGAACAGGGCGCTCTGAGATAATTCGGGCAAATGCACTCTGGCTCTTACTTTGGGGATTGGAGGCTCAAAAAAAGGAACTGTTTTTTTGAAAAAGGCGCTTCTGGAAATTGTAATTCACAGGCTGTTTTGTTACGTAAAAAAACAAGCGAATAAAAAATTTTTTTTTCCACAAAAAGGTTTGATATTCGCCTTCCCCCCTCTGTTTTTTATAGTGACAATTACTTACAAGGGTGGTTGGTAGAAGGATAATAAATTAAGCAACTAAAACTGTATTTTGAGAAATGACTAAGACAGCTGATCAAGTTTGGAAAAATTGTTTGGCTATCATAAAAGATATTGTAGAATGGCAGCATTTTAAAACGTGGTTTGAACCGATTACTCCTGTTGAATTGAAGAATAAAATTCTGACCATTCAAGTACCCAGCCAGTTCTTTTTCGAGTATCTGGAAGAACATTATGTAACCTTGCTGGCAAAAACATTAAAAAGGGAATTGGGTAAGGATGCACACCTGGAATATCGTATCATGATGGACAGCGGGAACAAAAACAACAGGCCTATTACAATGGATGTGCCCGGACAAGGATACAAAACCTATACGAACAATGAAATGGATTTCCCATTGGTGATTAATAACCCTGTAAAAAATCCGTTCGTCATTCCCGGTCTTAAAAAAGTTCAGATCGATCCCCAGTTAAATCCCAATTATACCTTGGAGACCTTTGTGGAGGGAGAGTGCAATCGTGTTGCACGTCGTGCAGGTAAAACGGTTGCTGATAAGCCGGGAGCAACTTCTTTCAATCCATTGGTCATCTATGGTGGAGTCGGATTGGGGAAGACTCATCTGGCACAGGCCGTAGGCAATGAAGTGAAGCGGCAACATCCCAACAAGGTAGTGTTGTATGTAAGCAGCGAAAAATTCATCAATCAATTTGTAGATCACAGCCGCAACAACGCCATCAATGATTTCATTCATTTTTATCAGTTGATTGATGTTTTGATTATTGATGATGTCCAGTTCTTTAACAGAGCCGAAAAATCACAAGATGCATTTTTCGCAATTTTCAATCACTTGCATCAAAGCGGTAAACAATTGATTCTCACTTCTGATAAAGCACCTAAAGACCTTGAAGGTGTTCAAGAGCGCTTGTTGAGCCGTTTTCGTTGGGGACTAAGTGCCGATTTGCAGGTTCCGGATTATGAAACCAGAATTGAGATTCTGGAAAAGAAAATGAAGAACGATGGTTTGGATATGCATAAAGATGTTGTAAAATACATTGCTTATAATATCAATACCAATGTAAGGGAGTTAGAAGGTGCCTTGATCTCTTTGCTGGCCCAATCATCCCTGAATAAGAAAGAAATTGACCTTGAGTTGGCAAAGAAAGTGCTCAAGAACTTTGTAAAAACTTCATCCAAGGAAATAACAATTGATGCCATCCAAAAAATGGTTTGCGATTATTTTGATGTTTCCTACGAGAAATTATTGCAGAAAACCCGTAAACGTGAAATCGTACAGGCACGTCAAATAACCATGTATCTGGCTAAGACCTTTACGAAAAACTCGCTCAAGACCATTGGCGAACATTTTGGTGGTCGTGATCATACAACGGTGATTCATTCCTGTCAAACAGTTAAGGATTTAATGGATACCGATAGCTTGTTTAAAGAAAGTGTTCAGGAACTCCAGCAAAAAGTTCAGTTAGCGGCAATGTAAAATAAAAGTTGAAATGATAAGCAATCCCCGGATTTCACGAAATGTGGAATTTGGGGATTGTTTTTTGGGATATATTATCTGTAATCTTTATTTTTGCTGCCCTTCCGGAAACGGGAACAGGGTTGGTGAGGTGGATGAGTGGCTGAAATCAACGGTTTGCTAAACCGTCGTACGGTTGTAAAGCCGTACCGAGGGTTCGAATCCCTCCCTCACCGCGATCCGCCGGTGTAAAAACGAAGGCGGATTATTTTACTGTCTGTTTTGTAGGTCCTGCAAAACAGCATTCAGGATCGGGAAGTAGCGCAGGCCGGTAGCGCACCTGGTTTGGGACCAGGGGGTCGCAGGTTCGAATCCTGTCTTCCCGACGGAAAAAAACTTCACTTCAAGGTGGAGTTTTTTTTATGTCCAAACTATTTGTCCGGTAGTGCATCCCACTTGTGCGGGAGGTTCGCGGGTTCGAATCCTGTCTTCCCAAAAATCAAAAAGACGCCACTTCTTAGTGGATTATTTTGGGCTTGCATTGAAGCACATCCCGACATTGGTCGAGAGGTTTGCAGGTGCAAACCCTGTGTCCCCATTTAAGAATACGAATCAATTTTCGATAAAACTGTTTTAACTGCTGTTCTTGTTAATTTTAGCTTCTTTGACATGCTTGTTTAAACAACTATCAGAATTTTAGTGAATCGTAAGGTGTAATGAATTGAAATATTTCTTACATTGGTGGGTGCATTTCAGTTGGAATCGGGTTTGATTTCCTCTGTTTTGTAATTCTTTACTCATTCGCTAAACGGAACTAGAAAATGTATTTACAGAAAACCGGATTTCGCATTTTATCAGCCTTGTTTTTTATTTCATCTTCAGTTACTGTTGTTGCACAGGACCCTGGTCAGTTACAGGCACCAACTTCATTTCAGTCACCCAAACTTCAGCGGTTTCCTGAAATGATGAAAGTAGAAGGCGGCACATTTACTATGGGTGATGAAGAGGGGCTTGGCGATAGTTCCGAATTGCCTTTGCATCAGGTAACGCTTAAAACATTTCGAATCGCCCGTACGGAAACTACAGTTGCACAATGGAGAGCTTTTTGCCATGCCACAATCCGAAAAATGCCGGATGCACCGGCTTGGGGTTGGCTCGAAAATCATCCGATTGTCAATGTTACCTGGCAAGACGCCTTGGATTACTGTAAATGGCTGAGCGACTCATCGGGAAAAAAATACAGATTGCCTACCGAAGCAGAATGGGAGTATGCTGCTCGCGGCGGAAATAAGAGCAAAGGATTTTTCTTTTCTGGAGGACAATCCATGTACATGATTGGATGGTTTAATGAGAATAGCAGCGCAGGAACACAACCCGTTGGATTAAAACGACCTAATGAGTTAGGTATCTTTGATATGAGCGGTAATGTTTGGGAATGGTGTTCCGACTGGTATGGGCCCTATACTTCTGATGCACAAACCAACCCTCAGGGCAGCAATGAAGAAGTGTTTCGTGTTTTGCGCGGTGGAAGCTGGAATTATATTGCCGAAGGTGGACGTGTTGCCAACAGGGGTTTCTTTACGTCTGATGGAAAAATAAGCGATTATGGTTTCAGGGTGGTTTTGGAATCGGATGAGGAAAAAACGGAAACGAAAGAACCTTCCAAAGAGAAGCCCAAGACTAAGAACTGATCGCAATTTAGTTTCCAGAATTTAGCAACTTTCATTGTTTATCCTACTTAAAGGATTCTTGTCGGCAGCCCTACAATGATCATGGGTTAGCCCGTTATCATTTCTTTAGCAGTTATTAAAGAGGACGTTGTGAGTTTATCTCCGCTCAACATGCGTGCGATTGCTTCAATTTTCTTTTCGTTTTGCAATACCTGAACCCGAGTATTTAGATGGCCGCCTTCTTCTTCTTTGTAAACATGAAAGTGCGTGTTGGCCTTTGCAGCAATCTGCGGCAAATGAGTAATGGTAATGACCTGATGATTTTGCGACAAGCTTTTTAATAAAATGCCGACTTGTAAAGCGGCTTCACCACTGATTCCGGTATCAATTTCATCAAATATCATTGTGGGTAATTCCAAAACAGAAGCCACCAATGATTTGATGCATAGCATGAGTCGGCTTAATTCACCTCCACTTGCCACCTTTTCAATGGGGTCGAAACGGTTGCTTTTGTTAGCATCGAATAAAAAGTGGATGTTGTCTTTTCCGTAAGGACCGGGGTGGGTCTCCTGCATTTCAATTTTGATTTGAGCATTGGGCATCCCTACTTGAATCAGACGTTCATTGATTTGCTTCTCAAAGGGACTGCATTGCTCTTTACGTTTGCTGTGGAACCAATCTGCTTTTTTATGTAATTCCTGCTTCAATTGAAGTACCTCCGCCTCCTTATGTTCGATTTGCAGATGCAGATTTGAGAAGTTTTCCAGCTTTGATTCCAGTTCCTTTTGAACCGCCAGCAACTCATTGGTTGTCCGCACCTGGTGTTTCTTTTGTAAACGGTAACCTTCGGCCAGCCGCTCAGTGAGCAACTGTATTTTTTCCTCGTCAACCGAGAGCGAATTCTCAAGTTGTCTGAGTTCAGATGCCAGATCATTCAATTCAATACAACTGCTTTCGAGTCGGTCCGTAAGTTGTTGAATGGTAACGGATAAGTCTTTGTAGGAATGCATTTTGGAGAGCAGTTGTTTCAGTTGCTGTACAACGGGCATTTCTCCATCTTTCAGTACTTGGATTCCTTCTTGCAGAGTTTGTATGACTGAACCGGTATTGTTTAGCCATTTCAACTCTTGTTCCAGTGTTTCCAGTTCATCTTCCCTGAATGCGACTTGGCTGAGTTCGTCCACAAGAAATTGAATGTAATCCTGTTCTTTGGAATGTTGCTCTTGCTGTTCTTTGAATGCTTCCAGTTCTTTTTCCAGTTTGGTGTAGGAAAGATAGGTTTGATGGTATTCGGCAACCTCTTCTGTTAAATGACTAAGCGCGTCAATGGTTTCTCTTTGAAAGTCGCGATTCCCGATTTCAAGGGTATCGAATTGCTGGTGAAGGTCTACCAATTGCGATGTCAGGTCCCTCATTTGAGCGAGTCCGTACGGGATATCATTGATAAAAGATCTGGACTTTCCATTGGATCCAATTTCGCGCCTTAGAATGAGTTCTTCCCCATCGTACAAATCTTCCCGTTTAAGCCATTCTTGCGCATTTAAGGCTTTTTTTATTTCAAAGGCAACTTCAATAATGCACTTGGTTTCCTTTTGCCTGATGACAGAGGAGTCGGCCCGTTCACCAAGTACCATTCCAAGTGCTCCAAGCAGAATTGATTTTCCTGCACCGGTTTCTCCGGTAATCACCGATAGCCCGTTTGTGAAATCAATTTCCAGACGGTCAATGATGGCAAAATTCTGTATGAATAATTTCTTCAGCATGAATACGTTCAAAACTAATTCAAAACCGCAAACCTAAGAAGAGGAATTAAGGATAAAAAAAAGAGCATCTTATTTAGATGCTCTTTTCAAAAATCAATTTTGATTAGATGGTAACGGTGTCGTGAAGATCTGTGTCCACCAAAATACGTCCACAGTTTTCACATACGATAATTTTTTTATGCTGTTTAATCTCGCTTTGACGTTGAGGGGGAATCGTGTTGAAGCAACCGCCGCAACTTTCACGGACAATGGGAACAACGGCCAAACCGTTACGGTAACTTTTGCGAATCCGCTCAAAGCTTGTGAGGAGGCGCTCTTCAACACCTTCTCTGGCTGTGCTCACTTCTTTATTCAGATGCGTTTCTTCTTTTTCGTTTTCGGCGATGATCTTATCCAGTTCGCCTTTTTTGTGCTCGAGGTTTTTTTCCTTTACAGCAATTGATTTCTTTGCCTTTTCAAGCACTTCATTTTTTTCGATCAGTTCTTCACTTGCATCCTTGATATGCTTTTCGGCCA
This sequence comes from Chitinophagaceae bacterium, assembly GCA_947456025.1. Classification (GTDB taxonomy): domain Bacteria; phylum Bacteroidota; class Bacteroidia; order Chitinophagales; family Chitinophagaceae; genus Lacibacter. Next base: position 7,306 of record CANGQQ010000015.1, read on the forward strand.
GTTTAATTTCCAGCGTTTGCATTTCAATTTCCTTGTTGATCGCTTCAAATTCGCGGTTGTTCTTTACATTTTCGCTCTGTTTCTCATACTTAACCGTCAGGGCCTGCGCTTCTTTGATCGCTTCTTTTCTGGATTCAATAAATTCCTGTATGCCGTTGATTTCTTCCTCAATGCGATGTCTACGTGCATGCAAACCTTCGATTTCATCTTCCAGATCTTTTACTTCCATTGGCAATTCGCCTTTCAGAATTTGAATTTCATCCAATTTGCTTTCAATTTTCTGAAGTTGAATCAGGGATTTTAATTTTTCTTCAACGGAATAATCTTTTGTCGTGGCCATATAATTGAAATTTTTGATGCCTTTCCGAATTATCTGAAATTAGTATTACAGAAAATAACGGACGGGGTTGGTTACAACCTCCGTTTTAAGGACGGCAAAGGTAGGGAATTTTTGGGTCAACCAATCAAACAGTAAATCGATTGTAAACTGTTCACTTTCCCAATGCCCGATGTCGGCAATAAGAAGCCGGTTTTCCGTTTCAAAAAACGAATGGTACTTCACATCAGAAGTAATGAATGCATCTGCTTTTTGGGCAAGGGCATGACGGATTAAAAAGCTTCCCGATCCCCCGCAAATCGCTACCGTTTCAATCGGTTTCTTCAGAAACGGGGAGTGACGTATGACTTTGAGATTAAATTGCTCTTTTACATGCAACAGGAAGGCTTCTTCGGAAAGCGGCTGTTGCAGCTTGCCCATCAGTCCGGAACCAACATGTTGATAATCATTGCCTAGTGTAAGAAGGTCAAAAGCGACTTCTTCATAAGGATGCATCTTTTTCAGGGCTTGAATCACACCTGATTCGACCCAATGAGGGAAAATGACCTCCAGTTTCTCCTCGGGTTCTTCGGATCGTGTACCGATGGTGCCGGAAAAAGGGGTCGCTCCATTTTCCGGTTTAAAACTGCCCGTTCCGGAGCTCACAAAACTACATTCACTGTATTGACCGATGTGTCCGGCTCCGCTGTCAAACAATGCTTTCTGTACCTGCTGAAGATGCCCGGCAGGGACAAACGTGATTAATTTTCGAAGCAAGCCCTTGGGAGTGGTCAATGCAGACAAACCCTGCAATCCGATTTTACGGGCCATATAGTTATTGACTCCGGTTACCAGATTATCCAGATTGGTATGAATGGCATAGATTGCAATTTCGCTTTTAATGGCCGCAATCAGGATCCGACCTGTTTCGGAGTTTGTCGTGATCTTTTTTATGCCCTCAAAAATCAAAGGATGATGGGCTACAATCAAGTTGCATCCTTTATGCTGAGCTTCGAAGATGACGTTTTCTGTTACATCCAGACAAACCAAAACACCGGAGCAAATTTGGTTGGGGTTGCCGGTTAACAAGCCGCAATTGTCGTAATGCTCCTGTAATTGTAAAGGTGCTTTCGATTCAAGAAAAGCAATGATTTCGTTGATTTGCATGGGTTAAAATTAGTAAATAGCTGCTTATGTGACGATCAGGATATCCATCCATGCTTGGAAACACTGGCTTCGCATGTTTTTACAACCAACGTTCATTAAATATGTTGTATTTTTATTCTCTTCATTTAAAAGCATATTCTGTGAAAAAAGCACTCTTTTTTGTCCTGCTCAGTACGCTCTTTTTTATTGGATGTAAGAAAGCAATAGAAAAAAAGAAAGAGGAAGTTACTGAAAGCTATATTGTAAGGGCAATGGTGGATGGTCGTTGGATTGTATCGGCTTACACCGTTGAGTCTGCATCCTACAAATCGGAATTTGATGTATATGAATTTCAATTTCTCGCATCCGGAAAGGTCAACGCATTGAAAAATGATGTTATTGAAGCAACGGGTGATTGGGTGGGAGATATAGCTACCGCAACCATCCGTGCACAATTTCCTGAAACAGCAAACGGAACATTAAAACGATTGAATGCCGAGTGGAAAATCGTACGGAACAGTTGGATTTGGGTTAAGGTGCAACAAACGATCGGAGGCAAGTTGACGGATTTGGAGCTAAAAAAAATAGTCTCAAGTGTCAATATTTTCCATCTGGCACCTGATGCACCCGGCCTTGATTTGGTTGTCAATACAACTAAATTGGGTATTGCACCTCTTTTCTATTCTGATAGTTCCGGCTATTTATCGTATTCACCTGGGACATTCAACTTCCAATTCAATCGTACTGCTACAACCGATCAGGTCCTAAATACAACATTGTCAGGGGGAAGGGATAAAAGCTATTCTATGTATTTAGTCCCGGAAAACTCCTCAATTAATGCAATAACCGTAGAAGATGATTTAACAATGACGACTACAGGAATTGCACATATACGTTTTTTTAATTTCAGTTTTAATGCGCCTTCCATAACCGGTGCTGTTGTTTTTGGCACGAATACCGTCTTGCAATTCGATCGAATATTTGAAACTCAAATTTCAGCTTCCGGGAATCAGGCATATGTTCCACGTCCATCAGGGTCCTATACTTTAGAGTTGCGTTTGTCTTCCAATGCTTCAGTGCTTGCAAAATTGCCGTTCTATTTACGTGCTAACAAGATTTACACTTTCATCGCCATGGGTGATTACAATGCAACCGGAGATAAGGGATTGAAACTGAAGATTATTGTACACAATTAATATTGACCTGAATGGCCAGGACGTTGCCTGCTTAATATTGCAAGCATGTCAAACTTCGTTTTTTCTCTTTGTATATGCTAAGGTGATGCACCTAAAATTGAATGATTTTTGGTCTGTTTTTTGCAGATATTAATTTTAAATGAAATTTTCTTTGTTTTTTGAAAGCAATAAACATAAATTTGTTTCGTTGAAAAAATCCATTGTCATACTTGTTCTATTTCTGTCGTTTGTTGCGGTAGCCAATGCTCAAACAGACCGTTCTTCTGAAACGGCACAGAAATCCATGATTAAAATGGTTCGTTTTTATCCCAACCCTGCTTCTTCATTTATCAATTTCGATTTTCAAGAGAACCCGCCTCTCACAGGCTATTCCTTCAAGATTTATAATTTTATAGGGAAAAAGGTATTGGAAATCAATAATATAACTCCTCGTACCGTCCTCAACCTCAACGATTATTTCAGAGGGGTTTACATCTTCCAGCTAACCGACAGGAACGGTAAGGTGGTTGAAAGCGGTAAATTTCAAGTCGTTAAATAATTTTCTTTTTTAGTCTTACAAAACCTGAACAATCAGAAATTTCAGGTAGTGGGTATTTTCCCATCCCCATATGATCGGATGGTCAGCACTCTGTGTCTGAAAAGTGACTTGCCTTAATTGACGTCGGGCATCCTTTGCCGCCATTTGAATGATATCCAGAAATAATTGGGGTTGAACTAAATTGGTACAAGACGAGGTAACCAAAAATCCTCCGGGCTTCACCAACTTCATGCCTCTTAAATTGATTTCTTTGTATCCGGTAATTGCTTTTTGAATCGTAGCGCGCGATTTTGTAAAAGAGGGAGGGTCCAGCATTACAACGTCGTATTTTTTCCCTTCTTTGACCCAGGTTTTCAATACATCAAACGCATTGACGCATTCAAAGCGGCATTTGTCTTCTACGCCATTCAAGGCGGCGTTCTTCCTGCACATCGCTACCGCGCTTTCACTGATGTCTAGTCCATGTACCGATTTGGCGCCATAATGGGCGGCGTGTATTTCAAAGGTCCCGGTATAAGTAAATGCCCCAAGAACATCAGCTCCCTGTACAATATGCCGGATCGCTTTCCTGTTGTCTTGCTGGTCGAGAAAATAACCGGTTTTTTGTCCATTTGCCAAATCCACATGAAACTGCAATCCGTTTTCGCGAATGATAATGTTCGTGTCAAACGGCTGACCTAAAAATCCTTTTTGTTGTTGCAGCCCTTCCAATTCGCGTACAGGAACGTCGTTCCGTTCATAGATTCCTTTGGGATTAAAGAGCTTTTCTATCGCTTTTACAATCGCCGGCTTCCATATGTCGATCCCCAACGCGAGTGTTTGTAAAACAAAGTAATCGTTGAATTTGTCTATAATCAATTGGGGCAGGCCATCCGCTTCACCAAAAATCAGTCGGCAGTTTTCGGTATATCCCAATTGTTTGCGATAATTCCATGCTTTTTCCAGACGCTGGAAAAAAAAGTTGTCATCAATAGTTTCGGTCTGTTCCCGACTCAAAATCCGGACCATGATTTGAGATTGCGGATTGAAGTAACCTTTGCCTACAAAACGCTGGTCGTGTGTGTACACGTCTACGATACTTCCGGCTTCAGGGGTGGAATCGCCCAAAGATTTTAATGAAGCTGCATTGATTTCATTGGCAAAAATCCAGGGATGCCCAAGCACTACCCGGTTGCTGATTTTCCGATTTAAGACTAATTTGGCCATGCGCGGCAAAGGTATCGTAATTACCTTGCTGAAGCAAAGAAGCACGATTTTTATCTTATACTTGTTTCAGGGGGCTATTGATTTTTTTAAGAATTCAACAAGGTGTTTGTTTGTAACGGGCGTATCAATTCGGGTTGTTTTTGGGATTTAGCAGTGATTTGACTGTAAATAAAAAAATGAGTTCAGTCATTTGGGATGATCCTTTTCATTTAGTCAGACATTTTGTCCAACAAACCTTATTGGCAATATTCTTGACTGCGTAACTTTGCCATCAATTTTGAGCATTATGGAAGAAAACAGGAACGAAATGACAGATACAAGTGCAAAAACAGAAACAACTGGAGCAGAGGGAATTGAACTCAATACAGATGAAAATGCAGCAGGAACAACTCATCTGAATGCGGCTGTTGGAGAAGAAAGCGAAATGGAAAAGTTGAAAGATGCTTTGGAGGAAGAAAAGAAAAAGTACCTCTATTTATTTGCCGAATATGATAATTTCAGAAAACGTACGGCAAAAGAACGGCTGGAGTTAAATCAAACAGCAGGAAAAGATGTGATTGTTGCCTTGCTAGAGGTGTTGGATGATGCTTCCAGAGCAGAGGCGGAACTCACCAAGAAGGGTCTGGAAAAGGATGCGGAAGGGGTGATGCTTGTTTTTCAAAAGCTGAGAAGAATTTTGCAACAGAAAGGATTGAAAGAAATGGAATCCAAGGGGCTCGATTTTGATGCCGATAAACATGAAGCCATCACCGAAATTCCTGCTCCAACAGAAGCGTTAAAAGGAAAAGTTGTGGATGATATTGAAAAAGGGTACCTGTTGCACGATAAAATCATTCGATTTGCAAAAGTTGTAGTGGGTAAGTAATACAAACCGGTTATAGAAAAAGATAACAGATTTCATGCAAGGGGTTGTTATTACGACTACTGCTGAAGTCATGTATAAAATGTTATGAAAAGAGATTATTACGAAATACTGGGGGTCAGCAAATCCTCATCAGCTGACGAAATCAAAAAGGCTTACCGAAAAGTCGCGATGCAGTTCCATCCCGACCGAAATCCGGGCAACAAAGAGGCCGAAGAGAAGTTTAAAGAAGCTGCCGAAGCTTATGAGGTTTTGAGTGATTCCGAGAAACGGGCGCAATACGATCGTTTTGGACATGCCGGTGTTGGAGGAAATGGACGCGGCGGTGGATTCAGCGGCGGGCATGGCATGAATATGGAAGACATCTTCAGTCAGTTTGGCGACGTGTTTGGTGATGATGTTTTCGGAAGTTTCTTTGGTGGCGGTCAGCGACGCAGTAGTGGTGGTCGTGCAAAAGGAACCAGAGGCAGCAATCTAAGGGTGCGGATCAAACTGAATTTTGAAGAAATTGCCAAGGGTGCAACCAAAACGATTAAAGTCAAAAAGCATGTTGTCTGTACAACGTGCAGTGGATCGGGTGCTAAGGACAAGAATAGTGTTCAAACTTGTTCTACCTGTGGAGGTACCGGGCAAGTACGTCGAGTTCAAAATACGTTTTTGGGTCAAATGCAAACGGTTACTACCTGTCCTTCCTGCAATGGGGAAGGTACCACGATTACCCATAAATGTGGATCTTGTAAAGGTGAAGGAAGGGTGTACGGCGAGGAAAACATCACAATCGATATCCCTGCCGGTGTACAAGAAGGCATGCAACTCAACGTGGGGGGCAAAGGAAATGCAGGAGAGCGAGGCGGGTCTCCCGGCGATTTGATTGTTTTGATTGAGGAAGAAGCACATCCGCAATTGCATCGCGATGGTTTAAATGTCGCGTACGATCTGTACATCTCGTTTCCAGATGCTGTTTTTGGTACTCAAATGGAGGTCCCAACAATTGATGGGCGGGCAAAAATTAAGATTCCGGCAGGTACGCAAAGCGGCAAAATTTTCAGGCTGAAAGGCAAAGGGTTTCCGGCGATTCAAAGTTATGAAAAAGGCGATCAGTTGATTTATGTCAACGTATGGACGCCCCAACATGTTTCTTCAGAAGAGAAAGCTATGCTTGAAAAAATGCAAGCCAGTCCCGGGTTTCAGCCAAAGCCCGAAAAGAACGAGAAGGGTTTTTTTGAACGCATCAAAGAAATGTTCAGTTAAATCATCAGAATAGAACGGATGGCAGGTGTTGATTCGCCTGCCTTTTTGTTTGCGCTGGTTTTTAATTAAATTCAATTTTTGGAATGCAGAATTCTTGCAGTTCTGAATCCGGATCATGTTTAAATGCTAAAGTCATCAGGTAAATGAAAGACAAGAAGATTTATTCAATCCCTGCACGTTTTCGAAAGATCGAAAATCTGCATATTTTGTTTTGGTTATTGAAAGACGCTTGTTGGGCATTGAATTTTAAATATCCGGCTCTTTTCATGATTCTGCCAACATTGATCGCTGCATTTTTTATTGCCTGGCAAACGCGCAAGCTGTTTTCGGAGTTTGTGCACAATTTGGCTGTCGTTTTTTGGATTGTGGCAAACTGTACGTGGATGATTGGTGAGTTCTTCGGTTTGGATGAAGGCCGCTGGGGACTTCGCAATATGGCCTTATTGCCATTTGGAATGGGGCTTTTGATATTGGGGGGGTATTATTTTTTGTATCTCACAAATCGGTCTTTTAAAGAAAAAATTCTCCGTCAGACCGAACAGTTATTCGACCCCTTGCAAGGTTCGGACACAAGGGAATCATAAAACATCTTGCCTTCCTTATCGGCCCTTTTCAAATTCAAACTATCTTTGCCCACTTTAAAAATCGTACAGATGACCTGTATCGTGGCTACCACCCGGGTCAATCTTCAACTAAATAGGACTTACTATGTACAGAACTCATACATGCGGAGAGTTAAGAATCAGTCATGCAGGTATTAACGTTACACTTGCCGGATGGGTACAAACGATCCGTAAATTCGGAAGTATCACATTCGTTGATTTGAGAGATCGTTACGGAATTACGCAATTGTTGTTTGGTGAAGAACTCAATCAGCAATTGGAGTCCAATCCCCTGGGCCGTGAGTATGTAATTCAGGTAAGCGGAACAGTAAATGAACGCAGCAGTAAAAATGCAAATATTCCCACTGGCGCAATCGAAATTGCGGTTCAGTCATTCGTGATTTTGAACAAATCGGCAGTGCCTCCTTTTACCATTCAGGATGAAACCGATGGCGGCGATGACTTACGCATGAAATATCGTTTTTTGGATTTACGCCGGAATACGGTTAAAAGGAATATCGAATTACGTTACGCAGTCAACAGGGCTGCCCGTAATTTTTTACATGCAAATGGGTTCATGGATATTGAAACCCCCTTTTTAATTAAGTCAACTCCGGAAGGCGCCCGTGATTTTGTTGTACCAAGCCGAATGAATCCGGGTCAGTTTTATGCATTGCCCCAATCTCCTCAAACGTTCAAGCAACTGTTGATGGTTAGCGGGTACGATCGATATTATCAGGTTGTGAAATGTTTCAGAGATGAAGATTTGAGAGCCGATCGTCAACCGGAGTTTACGCAGATCGACTGCGAAATGGCCTTCGTGGAACAGGAAGACATTTTGAATATGTTTGAAGGGATGATCAAATCTATTTTCAAAGAAGTGAAAGGGATTGATTATACCGAAACTGTTGAGCGAATGACCTGGGAAGATGCCATGTGGCAATATGGTAATGACAAGCCGGATATTCGGTTTGGGATGGAAATTTGCAACCTCAAATTCCCCGCTCATACGTTTCCGTCAAAATCGGGGTATGAACAATTGATCAATGGGGTTGATTTTAAAGTTTTTGACGAAGCTGAAACGGTCGTTGCCATTGCCGTTCCGGGTTGCAGTGAATATACCCGCAAACAAACCGATGAGTTGACGGAGTGGGTAAAACGTCCGCAAATAGGAATGAAAGGACTCGTGTTCATCAAGTGTAATGAAGACGGCACGTTTAAGAGCAGTGTTGATAAATTCTATTCCGAAGAGAAGTTAAAAGCGATTGCGGATGTCTCGGGTGCAAAATCCGGCGATCTGATTTTGATCCTTGCCGGTACCGAGGAGCGTACAAGAAAGGCAATGAGTGAGCTGCGTTTGGATTTGGGCGAACGGTTGGGTTTGCGCAAAAAAGATGAATTCAAATTACTTTGGGTACTGGATTTTCCATTGTTCGAATATGCGGAGGAGGAAAACAGATGGGTGGCAAGACACCATCCGTTTACAAGTCCCAAGCCTTCTCAAATTGAAACGATGATTCAAAACAATCCGGTCATTGAAGATGCGGCCAATTATTTGAAACATCCTTACGCAAACATTAAAGCCAATGCCTATGATATGGTATTGAACGGAAATGAAATCGGGGGCGGATCCATCCGGATTTATCAGCGTGAACTACAGGAAAAAATGTTTTTGGCTTTGGGTATGGATGCCGAGGAACAACAACACAAATTCGGATTTTTATTGGGGGCTTTTGAATACGGTGCTCCGCCACACGGTGGCATCGCTTTTGGTTTTGACCGTTTATGTGCGTTGATGGGTGGAAGTGAAAGCATTCGCGATTTTATTGCATTCCCCAAAAACAACAGTGGGCGGGATGTTATGCTCGATGCACCTTCTTCGATTGATCAAAAGCAATTGGACGAATTGCAGATTCGATTGCATTTAAAATAATGGAACGTTATGATTCAACTCTATAAAGTATTGTCTTTTGTTATCATGTTAATTGCCCTATTGCTTTCATTCATGGTGATTGCAGGGTTGTTTATCGCTTTGGCCAATCCGGTTCTGCTGCTCAATGTTTTTATTTTAGGAGCAGTTGTAATTTATAGTTTTACCAGTTTTTCATTTTTGCAAAAAGGGTTGATTCGCAAGCAAAAGGTCAAGTCCAAACTGAAAGATTGGATTAAAGTAAATGCCTATGTGGCCATCACATTTGTTACACTGGTGTTCTTTCAAACGATAAGTATTGTGATGAGTCCGACTGTTTTGAAAACCGTAATCGATCAGTTTCAGTCGTTACAAACTGCTCAAACTTCCATTCCTAAGGGACAACTCTTTCAGTTGATGCAAATTGTGATGTATGCGATGTTGATTTATGCTTTGATGCTCGGTACTCATATTGCAATAACATTTCGTTTGATCAAACAACACAGTGATCTGTTTGACGATACGATAAGTCAGAATGATTAATTCTTAAAGGTACACTTGTGCTCATCCCAATTTTTGCCAATTAATTGTAACTTGTTCCAACTTTCTACTCTTTCCTTGGGAGGATCATTGCTTCATATTTAAAACAACATCTTTGAAACAGATTCCGTTGGCAGAACGCTTACGACCTTCGCGTCTCGAAGATCTGATGGGGCAGCAACATCTCACAGGCAATGGAAGTGTGCTGCAAAGAGCCATTGCGGAACAACGGTTGCCCAGTATGATTTTATGGGGCGCTCCGGGTGTAGGCAAAACATCTATCGCTCATATTATCGCGCAAAGTGTACAGGCCGATTTTTTTCAGCTGAGTGCCATCAGTTCCGGCGTGAAAGATATTCGGGAAGTTATCGAACAGGCAAAATCCAAAGAAGGGGCCGTTTTGTTCATTGATGAAATTCATCGGTTCAACAAAGGACAGCAAGATGCATTGTTGTCTGCTGTTGAAAAAGGGGTTGTAACCCTGATTGGGGCAACAACAGAGAATCCATCGTTTGAAGTCAACAGCGCTTTGTTGAGTCGATGTCAGGTTTTTCTTTTGAATCCATTGGCCGAAGAAGATTTGATTCGATTGCTCAACAGAGCATTGAAGGAAGACGTTTTTTTGTCGCAAAAACAAATTGATCTGACCGAAACAGAAGCATTGCTACGCCTCAGTGATGGGGATGCACGCAAATTGCTCAATTTGTTTGAACTGGTTGTTGAGAATAGTCCGGCAGGGCCTATTGTCATAACCGATGAACAGGTAATGCAAACGGTGCAACAAAAAATGGCGTTGTACGATAAAAAGGGTGAGCAGCACTATGATATGATTTCAGCCTTTATTAAATCCATTCGGGGAAGTGATCCCAATGCGGCTGTATATTGGCTGGCAAGAATGATTGAAGGAGGTGAGGATGTGAAATTCATTGCCCGAAGAATGTTGATTCTGGCAAGTGAAGACATTGGAAACGCCAATCCCAATGCGTTGTTACTGGCAAACAGTACGTTCGACGCAGTCGTAAAAATTGGATTGCCGGAGGCCCGTATCGTGTTGGCTCAGTGCGCCACCTATCTGGCTTCCTCTCCCAAAAGTAATGCCGCTTACTTGTCCATCAACAAGGCGCTTGAGGCTGTTCAAAGGACGGGTAATCTTCCGGTTCCTTTATCGATACGGAATGCACCAACCGGACTCATGAAAGGTTTGGGCTACGGTAAGGGGTATAAGTATGCCCATGATTTTGAAAGCAACTTTGCCGAACAGGAATTTTTACCTGATCCGATCAGCGGAACCGTTTTTTATGAACCGGGTAACAATCCGAGAGAGAATGATATCCGACAGTTTCTCAAACGCCTGTGGAAGGATCGCTATCATTATTAATACGTTGAACATGAAATGGATACTTCGATCGTTTCAGGAGCTAACGCCCAAAGAGTTGTACGACATTCTGAGTTTGCGGAATAACGTTTTTGTGGTTGAACAAAATTGTGTTTATCAGGATACAGATCATAAAGATGAACGTTCTTTTCATCTCTGGTGCCAATCAACTGACTCTGCTGTTGTAGCCTATTGCCGCTTGTTGCCACCGGGTGTATCGTACCGGGAAGCTTCTGTAGGGAGAGTTGTTGTACATCCTGACTTTAGGGGAAATGGGTTGGGTCGACAATTGATGCAGGAGGCAATCTTGCAATGTTCTTCACTTTTTCATACACACTCCATCGTGATTAGTGCGCAGTTTCACTTAGCACGTTTTTATCAATCATTGGGTTTTCGGGAGCAAGGTGCGGTTTACCTGGAAGATGGAATCGAACATATTGAAATGCATCGGTCACGATGAAAAGTAAAAACACGTTTCTTCAAGCGTAAAATCACTGAAAATCAAACACCTGAGCAGGTAATTCCCAAGAAAACAAGTAAAAAATTTTGAAGATCAGGATTTGTTCAATAATATTGTTCAGAGAATCCAATTTAGTAAACAGATAATCCAAATATCCAAATCTATGAAGAATCGTACGCTTCACACTTTTTTGTACGTTTTCTCCTTTTCAATATTGATGCATTCGGTGGCAAACGCCCAGATTGGGTTGTCTACCTCCAACTCCCGTTTTGAAATTGGTCTGAACATCGGTCCCATGAATTTTTTGGGTGATTTGGGTGGTAACCGCGGCAAAGGCACCATCGGTCCAAAAGACAATAATTTACCCGTTACCAATGTCATTGGGGGGATTTCCGTTTCTTATTACACTCGTGAATGGTTCGGCTTTCGACTTGCAGGAAACATTGGAAGAATGGAAGGGTCAGATGCTTTGATCAAACAAAATCAACCGGCAGATACCTATGAAGCGGCCCGCAAGTACCGGAATTTATCATTTCGATCTCCGCTTTACGAGGGATATGCCGGGCTTGAATTCTATCCAACGGTTTTGCTCAGTATGAGAAAAGACTTGGGTTTGCCGCGTTTTAGGCCTTACCTAATTGGAGGAATCGGTCTGTTTAAGTTTAACCCACAGGCTTATTATATTGATCCGGTAAATAACAGTAATCAATTTTGGGTTGATTTGAAGCCGTTAAGATTGGAAGGGCAGGGGATGGTGGAAACCGGAATTCCTGAATACAAACTGGTTTCTTATAATATTCCATTGGGAGTTGGTATCAAATACGACCTGACAGAGCGGATCACATTTGGAATTGAACTGATTCACCGCATGACAGGGACCGATTATATTGACGATGTAAGCAACAAATTCATCGATCCGGTTTTGTTTGATAAATACCTCTCTCCGGATAATGCAGCAATTGCAAAAAACTTATCGAATGCAAGTGAGTATTATCCTTCTCCTGTAACCGGCTACTATCCTTACAGGATTGGGGCAAAGCGCGGCAATCCGAAACGTAACGACTCCTATTTTTCTAGTACGTTTCGTCTGACCTGGAAAATCGGAGATGTTTATGCCGACTGGTTCCGTAACAGGAATTCATTAAAATGTCCGGCCTATTTCTAGAGCTTTCAAATCGTAATCCCTATACACTCATCCAAATCCACTCAAATGAAAACGCAAACCCACAAATTAAGCCCCGAAACAACTTTATGGCTGCTTCGTATCGGACTGGTAGTTCTGTACGTTTTGTTTTTTATTTACAAGAAGAAATTATACCTGTAACGCTTTGAGTCTGGCTTGGAATCTGTTTTTAATTGTATGCAATCTTGTACGTCCACCTTCCTGTGAAGAACTATAAGATCTGCTGCGAGCGATTTCAATTTCAAGATCCGGACTTGTTTCTTGGTCCGTACACTATAACGTTTGCCCCCTGCTATCAGGGGGCAACTATTTTTTATGAGTTCAATTCGGGAATTAAAAAGCGCGCCGTGTGACTTTCTTTACAACGTGTTAAGGCTTCAGGTGTTCCTTCAAAGAGAATTTGTCCACCGCCATCTCCACCTTCCGGGCCAAGGTCAATAATGTGATCGGCTACCTTGATGACATCCATATTGTGTTCAATTACCAAAACCGTATTCCCTCTTTCAACCAATTTGTTGAGTACCTGCAGCAACAAATTGATGTCCTGGAAATGCAAACCGGTAGTGGGTTCATCTAAAATGTAGAATGTTTTTCCTGTATCTTTTTTCGCAAGTTCTGTAGAAAGTTTTACTCTTTGTGCTTCACCGCCGCTCAACGTAACGGCGCTTTGTCCCAGTGTAATGTAGCCTAAGCCTACTTCCTGCAATACTTTGATTTTTCTGTACAGGTAAGGAACGGATTTGAAAAATTCGCAGGCTTCTTCCACCGTCATGTCCAAAACATCCGAAATGGATTTTCCTTTGTATCGTACTTCGAGTGTTTCGCGGTTGTAGCGTTTGCCGTTGCATTTTTCACAATGCACGTACACGTCGGGCAGGAAGTTCATTTCAATCACCCGCATTCCGGCTCCATCACAAACCGCGCACCTGCCGGTTTTTACATTGAACGAAAAGCGACCTGCATTATAACCCCTGATTTTTGCTTCGGGTACGGCCGCAAACAACTGCCTTATTTCAGTAAAAAATCCGCAGTAGGTAGCCGGGTTGCTTCTGGGTGTGCGGCCAATTGGAGATTGATCGATTTCAATGACTTTATCAATCTGTTCCAGCCCGCTGATGCTTTTGTACGGCAAGGGAGCTGTTTTGCTTTTGTAGCAATGCTGATTGAGAATGGGATAAAGCGTTTCATTGATCAAGGTGCTTTTGCCACTTCCACTTACACCTGAAACGACAATAAACGTAGCAAGCGGAAAAGTTGCGTCAACGCCCCGTAAGTTGTTTCCGGATGCGCCTTTTAAAACCAACTGCTTGCCGTTTCCGGTTCTGCGTTGATCCGGAACCGGTATTTTTTTGGTGCCATTCAGATACTTTGCGGTTTCGCTATCTTGGGTCAGCAGCTGATGTGGAAGTCCGGCCGAAACGATTCTGCCTCCGTGCTTTCCGGCTTTGGGCCCGATGTCAATTAAATAATCTGCCGCCAGCATGATGTCTTTATCGTGTTCTACGACAAGGATACTATTGCCCAGGTTCCTTAAGTTTTTAAGTGCATCGATCAGCTTTTGATTGTCGCGTTGATGTAGTCCGATGCTGGGTTCGTCCAGAATGTACGTTATCCCGCGGAGCTGAGAGCCTATTTGCGTCGCAAGACGAATTCTCTGGCTTTCGCCTCCGCTTAAAGTACGTGACGTTCTGTTTAGTGTTAGATAGGAAAGGCCTACATTGAGTAAAAATTGCAATCGTTCCCGGATTTCTTTAAGGATATCTTTTGCAATGATTGCTTGATTGCGGTTGATTCGCAATTCGATTCCATCAAACCAGGCAGCGAGATTGTCGAGGTTCATATTCCCCAATTCGGCAATGTTTCTGTCTGCGACTTTAAACCATAAACTCTCTTTTTTGAGTCGGTCACCCTTGCAGGAATTGCAGGTAGAAAGTTCCATGAAACCTTCGGCCCAGTTTTGTATGGCTTCGCTCGTGCTGTTATGGAACCAGCGCCGAATTTGATTCACGATGCCCTCAAAAGTTTTTTCGTTTTCGGTGGGCAGATTGGAAAAGTCGGAATCTCCATGCAGGTCACCTTTTTCATTGCCGTATAGCAGTAGGTTTTTTGCTTTGTCTGACAGGTTTTCGAACGGTGTTTCAAGTGAAAATTTATGCGTTTTGGAAAGGGATTGTACTTGTTTGAAAAAATAACTGTCCCGTTCTTCACCCAGCGGCTGAATGGCGCCATCCTTAATACTCAAGCTTTTGTCCGGAACGATCTGTTCCAGCGAAACATGATAAACAGTTCCCAATCCTTTGCATACGGGACAGGCACCATAGGGTGAATTAAACGAAAAGGCATTGGGCGAAGGTTCTTCGTAGGAGATGCCTGATTCTTCACACATCAGTTGTTTGGAATAGGAAACGATGCTCCCGTTTTCAGTTTCCAAAAACATCAATCCTTTTCCGAGTTTAAGTGTTTGCTGGATGCTTTGCCGTATGCGGAGTTGAAATTCATCGGTAACTTTTAAGCGATCGATTACAATTTCAATATCATGGATCTTGTACCGGTCAACCTGCATTTTGGGGGTCAGGTCCTTGATCTCGCCATCCACACGTACTTTGACAAAGCCTTTTTTTCGGATATCTTCAAAAAGCTCTCTGTAATGGCCCTTTCGGCCTCTGATAACAGGGGCCAGAATAATGATTTTTTGATCCTGAAAGCGATCGGAAATATTGGATGCAATTTCTTCTTCGCTCCATTTGACCATTTTTTTGCCACTGTTATAGGAATAGGCCTCTCCGGCACGTGCAAAAAGCAGTCGCAAGAAATCGTACACTTCCGTAATGGTTCCAACCGTGGAACGTGGATTTTTTCCTGTTGTTTTCTGTTCAATGGAAATCACGGGAGATAATCCGGTAATCTTGTCAACATCCGGCCGTTCCATGGAGCCTACAAACTGTCGGGCATAGGCCCCGAACGTTTCCATGTAGCGTCGTTGGCCTTCGGCATAAATGGTGTCAAATGCCAGCGAGGATTTTCCGCTTCCGCTGATTCCGGTAACAACCACCAATTGATTTTTGGGAATGCTGATGTCCAGATTTTTGAGATTGTGTTCTCTTGCTCCTGTCACTTCAATAAACTCTTGCGTATTTCCGTTCATAAAAGCAGCATTTAAAGAGCCGCAAAAACGAATTTACAGTCATATTCCGAGATGTGAGGCAATCCTTTACTGTATTCGTGGGAAACCACTTCGGGTGTTTTGTTCAATACGAATTTTTCAATAACTTTGCGCCAGTTCTTTAAAATGCTTATCGAGAAAGGCAGAGGGTAATGGCCCAACGAAGCCTTGACAACCTATCCCGTTGATTGACGGGAAAAGGTGCCAATTCCATCTCCGTCCATAATGCGGGGAAAGATAAGTCAGATTCCAGCTTTATACTTCTATCGTAGGCTCGTCTGATTCAATGGATGGGCTTTGCTTTCTCTCTTTTTCAGCATAAGACTTTGTAACCGGAATTGTCCGTGTCAGAATTGTCCCGATTCAATTAGTTTGTTTGGTTTTATAATCAAAAAACACTTGAATCTTAAACAGAATTTACAGGATTGTGGATTGTTTGTACAGCGGGCACTTTCTATTACAGACTAAACCAATAACAGAAAATATCAAAATATGAGTAATCAATATCGTTTCGAGACCCTTCAATTGCATGCAGGACAACAAATTGATCCTACAACAAAATCCCGTGCGGTTCCTATTTACCAAACGACCTCTTACGGGTTTAACAACAGCGATCATGCTGCCAATCTGTTTGGGTTGAAAGAATTTGGCAATATCTACACCCGTATCATGAACCCGACTACTGACGTTTTTGAGCAACGCATTGCTGCACTGGAAGGAGGGGTTGCCGCCTTAGCAACATCAAGTGGGCAAGCGGCTCAGTTTCTGGCACTCAATAATATTTTGCAGGCGGGTGACAATTTTGTTTCCACTTCGTTTCTTTATGGTGGAACATACAATCAGTTTAAAGTCGCGTTCAAGCGTTTGGGTATTGAAGCGCGTTTTGCAGATGGCGATTCAGTGGATTCGTTTTCGGCCTTGATCGACGCCAATACCAAAGCAATTTATCTTGAGACCATCGGGAATCCCCGTTTGAATATTCCTGATTTTCAGAAAATAGCGGCACTGGCAAAACAGCATGATTTGCCGTTGATCGTTGATAATACATTTGGCGCAGGCGGTTATTTGTTTCGTCCAATTGAATGGGGCGCCAATATTGTAGTTGCATCTGCTACCAAATGGATTGGTGGTCATGGGACCAGTATCGGGGGCGTAATTGTAGATGGCGGAAACTACAACTGGGGTAACGGGAAGTTTCCGCAGTTTACGGAACCAAGCGAAGGTTACCATGGATTGAAGTTCTGGGATGTATTTGGGGAAGGCAACCCACTCGGATTGCCGAATATTGCATTTGCGATCCGTGCACGTGTGGAAGGGTTGCGTGATTTTGGCGCATCGCAGTCTCCGTTCAATTCATTTTTATTATTACAAGGACTGGAAACACTTTCATTAAGAGTGGAGCGCCATGTACAAAACGCGCAAATTCTGGCAGAATGGCTGGAGCAACATCCTTCTGTTGAATTTGTATGGTATCCGGGCTTGAAAAGCAGTCCTTATCATGAGTTGGCGCAGAAATATCTGAAAAATGGGTTTGGTGGTGTTTTGCAATTTGGAATTAAAGGTGGTGTTGAAAATGGCCGTAAGTTCATCGATTCCATTAAGCTGATCAGTCATCTGGCAAACGTAGGAGATGCAAAAACGCTTGCCATTCACCCGGCATCCACAACGCATGAGCAATTAAGCTCCGAAGAACGAAAAGCATCGGGTGTGCTGGACAATCTCATTCGGATCAGCGTAGGATTGGAGCATATTGATGACATTAAAGCCGATTTTGAGCAGGCTTTCGATAACGTGTTTAAGAAATAAAGATTCGAGTTGGAAACAATCTGCTTTGGCGTATCTGTCAAAGACTGTAGCTTGTTAACTAACTCCTTTTAAGGGAATGACTACACATCTTTTTACATACAGGGGTGAGTTTCGTTTAGAGTCGGGCACTATGCTGGATGGTTATCATCTTGCCTATACAACGTATGGTAGACTTAATGAACGGGGCGATAATGTGGTATGGGTGTTCCATGCCTTAACAGCCAACAGCGATCCGGCAGAATGGTGGGATGGCTTGGTGGGAGAAAACAAGTTGTTTGATCCCTCTCGTTATTTTATCGTTTGTGTCAACATGCCGGGAAGTCATTACGGAAGCATTGGCCCTTTGGACCGGAATCCTGCTACAGGGAATTCTTATTGTCATGGCTTTCCCTGGTTTACGACCCGCGACATGATCCGGTCCTATGAACCATTGCGAAAGCATTTGGGTATTCAAAAAATACAGATAGGTATTGGCGGCAGTATGGGTGGGCAACAATTATTGGAATGGGCGATTGAGCATCCCGACTTGTTTGAATACATTATCCCCATTGCCACCAACGCATTTCATTCACCATGGGGTATCGCCTTCAACGCGTCACAACGGATGGCCATTGAAGCCGATCAAACCTGGAATGATCATCATGAAAGCGCAGGAATGGAAGGTTTGAAAGTGGCCAGAAGTATTGCCTTGTTATCCTACCGTCATTATGATGCCTATACGAAAAGTCAGTTTGAGGATCAGAATGATCGTCTGGAACAATATCGAAGTGAATCTTATCAGCGATATCAGGGACAGAAGCTGGCGAACAGGTTTAATGCGTTCAGTTATTTCTTTCTGAGTAAAGGAATGGATGCGCATAATGTAGGCAGAGGACGTGGTTCCGTAAAAAATGTATTGGAGCAGATTAAAGCCAAAACGTTGGTGATAGGAATCCGGAGTGATGTCCTTTTCCCTGTTACCGAACAGCAGTTCCTGGCCGATGCAATACCCGGAGCGCGATTCTGTAGTTTGGAATCTTTTTACGGACACGATGGGTTCTTGTTGGAATACAATCAAATTCAAGAGCACATCAATGCTTTTCTCGAAGAAGTTTCAATTAAATTGTCAAAATCATAATTTGTAAATATGACAACACATAAACAGTTGACCATTGGTTTGTTTGGATTTGGAGTCGTGGGTGAAGGTTTGTATCAGGTGCTGCAACAAACGCCATCACTGAATGCCACCATTAAAAAAGTTTGTATTAAAAATCCGGAGAAAAAACGCAATGCTCCGGCCTCTTTGTTTACAACCGATAAGGATGAAATATTGAATGATCCATCCATCAACGTTGTGGTTGAGGTTATTAATGAAAGTGAGCCGGCATTTGAAATTGCCAGCAGAGCTTTAAAAAGTGGAAAGGATGTGGTAAGTGCCAGTAAGAAAATGCTTGCCGAACACATGCAGGAATTGCTTGATTTGCAAAAACAGACCGGACAATCTCTTTTGTATGAGGCATCGGCCTGCGCTTCCATTCCTGTCATCCGGAATCTCGAAGAGTATTATGATAATGATCTGCTGCATTCGATTAAGGGGATTGTAAACGGCTCCACCAATTACATTCTGACGAAAATGTTTGAAGATAAATTGGATTTCAAGGAAGCGCTGTTACAAGCACAGCAACTTGGTTTTGCGGAGGCGGATCCTACTCTGGATGTTGACGGATGGGATGCGGTCAACAAATGGGTGTTGTTGTTGCTTCATGCCTATGGCATTCTTTCGCATCCAAAGAGACTGCTCTTCAACGGAATTCAGAATATTCAAGGAGCCGATGCTGTTGTAGGCAGAGAAAAGAATTTGGAAATCCGTTTGGTTGGACAAGCCAAAAAATTGCAAAATGGTAAAGTGGCAGCCTTTGTATTGCCTCAGTTTGTGAAGCATGACAATCCGTTATCGTTTGTAAAGAACGAGTACAATGGTGCTGTAGTTGAAAGTTCGTTTGCCGACAAGCAATTTTTTTATGGAAAAGGCGCAGGTTCATTTCCAACGGCATCAGCTGTTTTAAGTGATATTTCTGCTTTGACCTACCAGTATAAGTATGAGTATAAAAAATTGTACTATCATAAACCCAATGAACTTTCCAATGACTATTATCTGAAAGTCTATGTAAGTTTTGATGACTGGAGCTTTATTCCTCGTGACAAATTTGAATGGATTGAAGAGTGGCATGCCGAAAACGATCGTAAATACCTTGTTGGCGTGTTGCATGTACAGGAACTGATGCAAAACGATTGGTGGAAAAAGAACAACACATCTCTGATCCTTACACCGGAACCGCTGATCGAAGATGTTGAAATCAGGAATCTGAAAAAGAAAAGTCTGGAGCTGGCCGGTATTGGAACGAATTAAGGTTGCATCTTGCATGGTCCTGAACGTTACGGGGCATTGGGGATTTGTAAAATCAGAAAATAACACACATGAGTCAATCTTCCTTATTGAATCAATTGAAAGAATCACTGGGTAAGGGTTTGGAGGCCGATCTGCAAACTGTACAGTCAATTTGCCCGGGAGAAGTTGTTTTTTCTACCAGTTTTGGAATTGAAGATCAGGTAATTACGCACCAGATTTTCACAGACAATCTGAATATTCGTGTATTTACGCTGGACACTGGACGCTTGTTCCCGGAAACCTATTCAACCTGGAATCAAACCTGTGAGAAATACAGGAAACCGATCCATACATATTATCCGAATGCGGATTTACTACAGGAGTTTGTAACCGAAAAAGGGCCAAACAGTTTTTATGACAGTGTAGAGAACCGGAAGATGTGTTGTCACATTCGAAAGGTGGAGCCACTCAAAAGAGCATTAGTCGGCTTTAAGGTTTGGGTCACTGGAATTCGATCCGAACATTCCGGCAACCGTCAGTCTATGGAACAGGTAGAGTGGGATGAAGCCA
>CANGQQ010000016.1 GCA_947456025.1 Chitinophagaceae bacterium
CCCCATCCGGATCTTCCGCTGTAAATGTTGCCACCAAGACACCCTCTTGAAAAAACCTTAAATCGACGGCATTAACTGCTTCATGCTCTGTTTCATTGTTGGGATCGTTGGCCTTTTTACAAGCGAAAGCACCAAGCAAGACGACCAACAAAACAAACCGGTTTAGACCTCTCATTAAAATGGAATTTTTAGTCGCACTACAATGTTTCTCCCCGTCTCATCATTGAAATACCGGAACCGATTCATGTAATCGCGGTATCGCGTGTTCAACACATTGTAAATACTGACCGCAAAGTTAAGGTGTTTTTCTTTAATATGCAACAAGGTTGCATATTCTAAATTTGTTAAAAAATATCCATCGGGCGGAGGTAGATAATCGAGTGATCCCTTAGGGACAAAAGTTTGTCGGCCCACCCACAACAAATTAACGGTTGCAAAGGTTTGCCTGGGATGTCCGCTTCGAAAATACCAGGTAAAGTCGGTGGTAACACGTTGAGCCGGCATTTGCAAAAGCCAGGTTTGGGCCTTCACATCGCGTGGCAGCAAAAAAGAGGCTTTGGCCGACCAATGAAAGGCTCGTGACAGTTCTTTTTCCATACTCAAATCCAATCCCGTTAACCAGGCATTGGTTTGAATATATCGGAACGTTGGATAAGCGCCGCGTAAGGTGAGTGTAGGAGGAAGAGCTGGCACCAAATTGATGAACCCATGAATATAGTTGGAATAAACTGAAACGTCGATATGAAACGAACTGTCTTTCTCGTATTTCAATTGTGAAGTAAAATTGTAACCAACTTCACTATTCAATTCAGGATTACCAATTTCAAAATTCGCCGTACCATGATGCAGGCCGTTTACGTACAACTCATTGACAGAAGGTGGGCGCCACGACAATGAAAAGTTTGTTACCCACTTTAAAGACTTGTGCAACGCACGTATATAAGCCATTGAACCGGAAAGGTTGTTAAACGACCGCTGAACACTTGTAATAACATTGTTTTGATTACGAAATACACGTTGGGTTCGGTAGTCGTATCGAATACCAACTTCAAAAACAGATTGCTGCAACTTCCAACGCTCGATCGCATACAAACCACTCATCCAGGAATTGAAATTGGGAATGAAAAAGCGACTGCCGTCCCAAACATGACCTTGTCGTTGTATCATAAACCCGGTAACACCGGATAGTCCGTTTCGCTTGTTCCGTTCATAGGAACAGTCCAAAGTTGAAGTGCCGAGATTCAAATTCAATTCGGGCCGGTTGGTAATCAACGCCCGATCAAACTCTTTCCGGAAATTTTCCTGATGCGCAAACAGAAACTGGAATTTAGCGGATGTTTTGGTTTCCACAACCCACTTTGCCTTGACCAGGTAATGCGAAACTTCTTGCCGGGGGCGTGAAATTTGATAGGAAAAACTATCAATATTGAGAACGGGCTTGGGAGCACGAATGGCCGTTTCAAGATCGGTCAGATTCCCCACATGCGAACCCCAGAAAATTCCAATTTTGGTATTGAATACACTCATGAAAAGATCAGCCTGCACTTTTTTCTTTTTGTATCCGATGTTGATTGATCCGTTCAGTTCTTCAACACCTGTATTGTACAACCAATAGTCCGGTGTTCGACTGTTTCCTCCGCGTTTGTAGGTTCCCTGCAGCCTCCAACTCCATTGTGGAAAACGTTTCATGTTTTGTTCGATCATGGCATTGAACACCCCCATGCGGTTGTTGGAGAAAAAGACCGTATTAACTTCCCCTCCAAAAGTTTGTTGTTGCGGCAAAGCTTTAGGTTCCACCAGTATAGCACCCCCAATGGCATCAGCCCCGTATCGTAAAGCCCCTGCACCTTTTAATACAATCAACCGATCGGCGATAAACGGATCCAATTCCGGAGCATGCTCTGCGCCCCACTGCTGACCTTCCAACCGAACTCCGTTATTCAAAATCAAAACGCGCTGACTGTGCAAGCCATGAATCACCGGCTTAAATACAGTGCTGCCGGTTTGCAAGACGGTCACTCCTGTAATTTTTCGCAACGTCTCGCCCAAGGTTAATCCACGGGTTTGACGAAGGTCTGTACGACTGATCTCAGACTTAATGGAATTGGGCAACAGATCGAGAGGTCCTTGCAGAATGATTTCCTGCAACTGATTGTAATTGTGGGGCATTACAAAATTTCGAACCAGATGATTTTCGATTCGGATTTTCCATTCGATGGACATACAATTGACATGCGATACTACTATGGTCCAGGTTCCCGGGCATACCTGACTGAACCGATAAATACCATGGTCATCGGTAACAACAGATTGATTCAATTCTTTAATCAACAAGGTTGCTCGATCCAGCGGCTGCTTTGTATCCAGATCCGAAACGGTTCCACTCAGTTGCAACGTGCAAGGTTGCCCGTAAACCCACATGGATACCATTACTGCAAGAATCAATAAGATCGTTTTCACGAAGCAAAAGTAGAGTTTATTCCTTGTTGGCATTCCGAAAACAAAAGAGAAGTAAAAGCAAATTAAACCGGGAAAGGATCTTTGAACTTCAGTCCTGCTTCCATATCCCGGATTTCGGATTCTGTACACAAGCATTCCGACAACTCATAAATAATGTCCTGTTTATTGAGGTCCTGTCCAATGATGACCAACTCATTCAACCGGTCGCCAAATCGCTTGTCCCATTTTGTTTCAATTTCCTTTTGATTTTCAACAAACGAGGGGTACTGTATCCGACTGGCAAACGGCATACTACTCCACCAAACACCGGCTTTATCTGCCCTTAAACTACCCCCTGCCTGGCTCCAGTTCAACGCCTCATTTTTTCTACTGGCAATCCAAAACAAACCTTTACTGCGTATGATATTACTGTGCCAGTCACGATTCAGATAATTCCAGAAACGCACCGGATGAAAAGGCCGTTTGTCCCGAAAAACAAAAGACGAAATGCCGTACTCCTCTGTTTCCGGTACATGTTCCTTATTAAGCTCCTCGATCCATCCTGCACTTTGTGAAGTTTTATCAAAATCAAACAACCCTGTATTTAGTATTTCATGCAGATCAATTTTCCCGAAGGAAGATTCCAGAATACGGGCATCGGCATTGAGTTTTCGTATCATGGCTTTGATCATCCCAACTTGTTCGGTGGTTACCAGATCCGTCTTATTAAGCAATATCACATTCGCAAATTCAATTTGATCGGTCAAAAGATTCACGATCGAACGGGTGTCGCCTTCCAAATCACTCACCTTCCGCTCACGCAGTGAGTCCAGAGATGAATAGTCCTGAATGAAATTGAAACAATCGACCACGGTTACTAATGTATCCAGTTTCGAAATCTTACTAAGGTCAATGTCATTGGCTTCATCCTGATAGGTAAATGTTTGGGCTACCGGCAGCGGTTCACTGATACCGGTACTTTCGATCAACAAGTAATCGAACCGCCTTTCTGATGCCAGACGCTCTACCTCTTTCAATAAATCTTCACGTAGTGTGCAACAGATACATCCATTGCTCATTTCTACCAGTTTCTCTTCGGTTCTACTTAAAGTTTCTTCACGTTGAACCAAACCCGCATCCACATTAATTTCACTCATGTCATTAACGATGACTGCGACTTTAAGGTCTTGCTTGTTGTGTAACACATGATTGAGCAGCGTTGTCTTTCCTGCACCGAGAAATCCGCTGAGGACTGTTACCGGAAGTTTAGTAGGCATCTGTTTCATTTTTTGCAATAATGTTGCAAATATATGGGAAATGGAACGATTCCCCCTGAAATCAGCAAAATCAAAAACGATAAAAAGGGCTTAACGTACTTTAAGCATGGGCTTTACTTGTTGCAGGATCCCGTTTTGAAAGCGGACATAATAGACACCGGGCGGTAAGCTCCCCGATTGAAACACAATCTGATAGTTACCGGATGCATAGACCCGATCCACCGGCGTACTGATTACACGCCCCATCGCATCCATGATCTGAATCAAGGTATGTCCGCCGGAAGTTGTAAAGGAAACAGTTGTAGAAGACGTAAACGGATTGGGGTAATTGGAAACATACACGGTTCCTGAAGTATTCACCGGTCTTACAGCGGTTGTTCTGCAATTCCCGTTTACACAAAGAGACAAGGATTGGTAATTCCGGAGCATGATGGTTTGCAAAGCAGTAGCATCCACACAAAACCAGGTTTCGAGTAGGGAGGCATAAATACTTCTGAAATCATACTGCATCGGCAGATTATCATTGACTCCGGCAGTAGCGGGAAGTACAGGATTGTTGCCTGTAATACCGGAAACAATGTTCTTGCCGAACAACATCATTGGGGCAGCGGCGCCATGATCGGTTCCGTTACTGGCATTGGACTTGATGCGTCTTCCAAATTCGGAAAAGGTCATTCCAATCACACGATCGGCAACCCCCAGACCCTGGAGATCATCCTGAAATGCTTTCACCGCCTCACTCAACCGCTGCAACAATACAGTATGACTCCCTGTGAGCGGATCTCCGGTATTGGTTTGAAGGGCGTGTGTATCAAAACCGCCAATGCTGGCCATATAGATCCGTGTTTTCAAGCCCCCTTTGATAAGACGGGCAATGATTTTTAACTGATCGGCCAAATTGTTTCGTGCAGGATAAGCTCCCTGTACCGGAACCTTATTGGCGGCGTCCACAATACGGGCCGAATAGGCATTGGACTGACGGGCAACCAAACGCACGTATTCGAGGGCTTCGCCGGCATGTGTTGGCGGAACAGGATCCTGTACACCGTTGATTAAGTTGTAAAAATTCGTTGCACTGGAAATGCTGATGCCCATACTTGCCGAGGGTCCCTGAAATGCAAGGGAAGTCATGGAACCAATTTGAATACCCAACGGATCGGGCATGGAGCTATTGGGGTAACCGGTTGGAAAATTGACATATTGATCGGCCAGGTAACGACCGGCCCATCCGGTTGTGAGCACCTGATCGCTGTCGGATGCACTCATCCAGATATCAGTTGACCTGAAATGTGAAAAATTGGGATTGGGATATCCAACCGAATGGACAAAATGCACTTTCCCTTCATTGAACATGGCTTGAATTCCCTGCATGGAAGGATGCAACCCTGTTTGCGGATAACCATTTAATTTCAATACCGCATTCTCCGGAATGGCAATATTGCTGCGCGCATTGTAGTAATTGGAATATTGATCTACCGGCACCAGCATATTCAAACCGTCATTTCCACCATTGAGTTGGATGATGACCAATACATGGTCGGTTTCGTTATAGGCATTCATGAGTGCTGCCAGCAAGGGCGAATCTCCCAAAACACGCATGGAAAACCCATCCAAAACCGATGGAAGTACTGCTGCCGGTATAGCTCGTGTTAAAAATTGTCTGCGCTTCATAATTACAGGTTGAACGACAGGATAAAGGTTTACATCAACTGATACTCTGCCAGATTCATAAAATATTTATACAACCCTACTAATCGAACATAAACGATGTTGTAATTGGAGGTATTGGAAGGGTCGGACATATAAGTATTCCAGGCACTCGTCCAATAATAATCCTGTTCCTGCCCACTCAACAAAAAGTCTTTTTTCAATTGATCTTTTGACTGCTGAGAGAGCGCAATGCTGTAAATACGGTCGAGTACTTCATTCATCAAGGCGTTGGGATCTGCCGGAGTCTTCAAGGTTTTGGTGTAACCCACCGGATCCATAATGAGCAATTTGTTATTGTAGGCATAGCCCACCGCTGTGATCCCATCGGTAAACTGATTGCGCTTAGGTAACGTATCGGTATTAACCCATAATTCATAATACTGGGGTATCTGATAATAGGCAGGCCAACCTGCAACACTGGGCGGATCACCGATGTTTTGTTGCCCTACAACCCCCATCGTCAAAATCAGATTCCACATTCCATAAGCATCTGCATAATTCGTAGTTACATCCGGAAAAGCCAAATTCCACTCACGGCAATACCCAATTACGTGATCTAAAGGTGTCTTGATTTGTGCCCCACGGTTGATGACATCATAAAAATGCTCGCTTTTGAATAACAACGCAAGAGCCGGTTTGATCTCCCAATTGGAAGAGCGGAGTTGCAACGCAAGCGGCTCGATCACATTGGTTTCGGCTGCGGCATCGATTTCGGAATAAACAAAAAAACGATAGAGTTTCCGTGCCATAAAACGCGACACCTCCAGCTGCTTGGCAAAAATCATATTCAACAAATCGTTCAGCTCCAGGTCACCGGCTGTCGATCCTGTTCGGCCGGTAATGACCGTATTACCAAAAAAAGAAGAAAATTGTTTATTGGCTGTATCGTGACGATTCAGGTTAAAAACAGCTGGAAAAGTATTGTTCGTGAAATCAATTTGCCAACCTGTCAACACTCTGGCTGCAACCTGCACATCGGCTTCTGTATAATTGGGATTGTTTTCTTTTCCCAGTGTAAACAGCTCCATCAATTCACGGGCATAGTTTTCATCGGGAGCAGCTTTCCGGTTTTGCACGCCATTCAGATACATGAGCATGGCCGGATCAAGCGTTACCTCTTTCACCAATTGTTTGAAATTGCCCAAAGCACTGGTTCTTAAAAGATTTACATGCTTGTAAGAAAGGTTCCCAAAAGCAACCTCTGTCATTTGAGTTGCAAAGTGATTGTGCCAGAACAAGGTCATCTTTTCACGGATACTGCGATCCTGATTGAGAAGCACTCCATTCCACCAACGTTTTAAAGAGAGGATGCGTCCAACCTGAATGTTGCCATCGTAATTGATACTTTGGATCCAGGTGGTTCCCGGCGCAACATCCAGATCGGGTGTGGCGGCATCGGTAGTAGCATAATCTTTTACAGGAGGGGCAGGAAAAGCAGCTGTAGGGCTGAGCAATTCATCCACCGCCTGACTCATGGTCTTCGTTAAAAAATAGGAAATATCTGTCGGCCGCGCTCCAAACATGGTACGCTTCAGCAAATGAACGACTTCATACCGCGACCACACACCGGTGTAAGGAGTTAGTCCGGAAGACGTGCGGAACGCACCTGATTTTTTAACCTGTAACGGTTCAGCACTCCTTCCCTTCACCGATGTCAAAAACGCTCTGCGATCCATGCCAACTTATTTAAACTGTAAATGTAACTGTTGTGATGAATTTTCAGGTCGAAGGTTTAATCCAGCCGTTCAATAATACCGGCAATGCCTTGTCCACCACCTACACAAGCCGAAACCATGCCATATTTTTTATTCAGCCGTATTAAATCCTGTACAACTTGAATCGAGAGTTTACAACCGGTGCAGCCAAGCGGATGTCCCAAGGCAATCGCACCTCCGTTGATGTTTACTTTTTCCGGATTCAAATCCAATGTACGGATGACCGCCAGAGCCTGTGAAGCAAAAGCTTCATTGAGTTCCAGCAGATCAATGTCGCTCATCTTTAATCCCGCCTGTTTCAAGACCTTTGGAATCGCTTCAACGGGACCAATGCCCATGATGCGTGGATGAACGCCTGCAACGGCACTGCTCACCAAACGAGCCATGGGTTTCAAGCCCAATTGGTTGACCAGTTTTTCACTCATCACCAGTACAAATGCAGCTCCGTCACTGGTTTGAGAAGCATTGCCTGCCGTTACCGTTCCCTGTGCAGCAAAAGCGGGCTTTAATTTCGATAATCCTTCAACGGTCGTGTCTTTACGAACACCCTCATCGGTATCTACCGTAAAACTCCGGGTTTGTTTTTTTCCCTTTTCATTGACATATAACTCCTCGACCGTAACCGGCAAAATACCCGATTTGAAATAACCGTTTTCAATTGCATGGATCGCTTTTTGATGAGAATGAAACGAAAACAAGTCCTGATCTTCTCTGCTGATATGGTACTCTTTGGCTACGGCCTCTGCCGTCAAGCCCATACTTAAATAGTAATCGGGATCATCTTTGGCAATGGCATAGGAAGGAACCGTTTTCCATCCTGCGGTTGGTACCATGCTCATGCTTTCCGTTCCGCCGGCGATGATACATTCGGCCATGCCGCTTCGAATTTTTGCAGTGGCCAACGCAATCGTTTCCAGTCCGCTGGCACAATATCGATTGACAGTCATACCGGGCGCATGTATTCCAATTGCTTTGGCCGCAATGATACGTCCAACCTGTAAACCTTGCTCAGCCTCCGGAACAGCATTCCCAACAATCACATCATCAATCAATAAAGGATCAAGCTGTGGAACCGAAGCCAGCAGTCCTTGTATTACGGTAATGGCTAAATCATCGGGCCTTGTAAACCGGAATGACCCTTTTTTGGCTTTGGTAACTGCTGTTCTGAAACCCGCGACAATGTATGCATCCTGCATGGCAAAAGAATTAAGATATCAAGGAATAAATTTTGAAAACAACACTAATAGTTGTTTATGCAACCGTCTTTTCCAAAGTTAAGAAGTTCGCATCATTTGTATTGAAAATGAATCCCGAAAAAAATAGCGTTATATCTTCGCTGCTATGTGGTACAAAATCATACGCTCGGTCTTCTTTTTATTTGATGCGGAGAAGGTGCACTATTTTGCCATGAACGCATTGAAACACATGTGCAACATTCCCTTTTTGCGAACCTTGTTGTCCAGATGCTTTGCAGCTCCGGCCGGTATTAGGCCCGTTCAAATCTGGAATCTCCGTTTCCCCAACCCGGTAGGTTTGGCTGCCGGATTTGATAAAAATGCGCTGTATCTGCGTGAACTGGAAACACTGGGATTTGGTTTTGTAGAAATCGGAACGGTAACACCTCAACCACAAGATGGCAATGAAAAGCCACGTTTGTTTCGTTTACCCCAAGACAAAGCCATCATCAATCGAATGGGCTTTAACAACGATGGTGTCAAGGTGATCAAAGAGCGACTAAAAAAATGGACGACGCTCCGCGAGCAAACAGCCAACCCTCTTGTGAATGGATCTGACGAAAAAGCACGTCTGATCATTGGAGGGAATATTGGAAAAAACAAAGTAACGCCCAACGAAGAGGCCTGGAAAGATTATGAAATCTGCTTTTCGGAGTTGTATGACTATGTTGATTATTTTGTCGTAAACGTAAGCAGTCCCAATACACCGGGATTGAGAGCTTTACAGGAAAAAGAATCGCTCCGAAAAATTTTGTCGCATTTGTTACTGCTTCGCAAGCATTACTCCGTGCAAAAGCCTGTCTTACTTAAAATAGCTCCGGACCTCACACTCGAACAAATCGATGATGTGATTGATCTCGCGCGGGAGATTCAATTAGACGGATTGGTTGCCACCAATACGACCATCAGCAGAGAAGGGTTGAGTAAGCACTCGGAAGCAACTGCCCGTGAAGCAGGCGGACTCAGCGGATTGCCGGTAAAGAAAAAAAGTACGGAGATTGTTCAATACATCCATGAAAAAACAAAGGGGGCTTTACCGGTCATTGCAAGCGGCGGAATATTTAACGCAGCGGATGCAAATGAAAAACTGCAAGCTGGTGCTTCCCTGATCCAGATATGGACCGGATTCATTTATGAAGGCCCTTCCATTGCCCGTACAATCGTAAAAGGACTCAAACAAACGACCATATAAATTTTAAATTAACTTCGCAACTCAATTTTCCCTTTATGGATTTTTCAGTTTTATTAACCAGTGAATCGCTCATCAGTCTGGTCATCTTGATCGTTCTCGAAGTCGTGCTGGGTATCGACAATGTCATCTTCGTGAGCATTATCATGAACCGCATGAATGAAAAAGATGAAAAAAAAGCACGTACGTTCTGGATTGCTATGGGAATGAGTTTACGCATCCTCTTGCTCATAGGGCTATCCTGGTTGTTAGCACAAAAAGGGAAAGCCCTGTTCACGATTCCATATCTTGAAAAAGGAATTGACCTGGCCAGTCTGGTCATGCTCGTGGGAGGTTTGTTTTTGATTTACAAAACAGTGAAGGAGATCCATCACAAACTGGAAGGGGAAACGGAAATCCAAAATGCCGCAGCAAAAAAACTTTCATTTGCTGCCGGACTGAGTCAAATCATCCTGATTGATATGATTTTCAGTTTCGACAGCATCATCACCGCCGGAGGAACGGCGAAACACATTGAAGTCATGGTAATTGCTGTGGTATTTGCCATGATGATTATGTTTTTTTTCAGTCCCAATATTTCATCCTTCATCCACAAACATCCCACACTAAAAATGCTGGCGCTTTCATTTCTTGTAATGATTGGTTTTGTGCTGCTGGTTGAGGGATGGTCGGGTGAAGCGGCTCACGAATTACACCTCAAAAACTATGTTTATTTTGCGATGGCCTTCTCTGTTGGAGTAGAAGCCTTAAATATGGTAATGCGAAAAAAAGCAGGTAAACGCGTACGCATCGAACTCAACGAACCTGTTTTGCCTAAAGAACAGGAATACAACGATCAGGCACGTTAAAGAAATTGCAAGAATTAGAATAGTGTAATCGTATTCGTTCCGCCACCCGGATTTTTACCTAAATGTTCATAGGCTTTCGCAGTAACCTCGCGGCCGCGTGGCGTACGTTGCAAAAAGCCTTCCTGAATGAGAAACGGCTCGTACACTTCTTCCAGCGTACCCGCTTCTTCACCCACAGCAGTAGCAATAGTGGTAATACCAACCGGCCCTCCCTTGAACTTTTCAATGATGGTGCTTAATATTTTATTGTCCATTTCGTCCAACCCATAAGCATCCACATTCAGTGCCTTCAATCCATGTTCAGTGACCCCCAGATCAATCACACCATTTCCAAGCACCTGGGCAAAATCACGCATCCGGCGCAAAAGACCATTGGCAATACGGGGCGTTGCCCTGCTTCGACCCGCAATTTCCCTTGCCGCATCACTGGTGATTTTCACCTGTAAGATGGCGGCTGCACGCACAATGATGTTTTGCAACGTATCGGCTGTATAGTATTGCAAGCGCGACTTGATGGCAAAACGGGAAAGCAAGGGAGCCGTCAGCAATCCGCTTCGTGTTGTAGCGCCTATCAATGTAAACGGATTGAGATTGATTTGAATACTGCGGGCATTGGGTCCGCTGTCAATCATGATGTCAATACGATAATCCTCCATAGCGGCATACAGATATTCTTCCACCACAGTGCTGAGTCGATGAATCTCATCGATAAACAACACATCGTTGGACTCTAACCCCGTTAGTAATCCTGCAAGATCACCCGGTTTTTCGATGACGGGACCACTGGTTTCACGAATATTGACGCCCAATTCGTTGGCAACGATGCGACTCAATGTGGTCTTTCCCAAACCGGGCGGACCGTGAAACAGCACATGATCCAATGCTTCTCCCCTGAGTTTTGCTGCCTGAATGAAAACCTTGAGATTATCGATGATTTGCTTTTGACCCGAAAACTCTTCGATCCGCGACGGACGAATATTGTTCTCAAATTCCTTTTCGGCAGCACTCAGAAATTCTTTATTGCTATTTAGATTGGGATTTGACATGAAGCATGTAACTTAATGTAAAACTAAACAATTAAAACATTCGTATGAAAATAGGTATTCTGGGCTCAGGTGTTGTTGGCTTCACCATCGCCAACGCAGTTCTTGCAAAAGGACATGAAGTGATGATTGGAAGCCGAACGCCCAACCATGAAAAAACGACTGCATGGAGTAAAGAACAAGGCGCCCATGCGTTACACGGAACGTTTAAAGAAACGGCCCTTTGGGGCGAATTACTGTTCCTGTGTGTAAACGGTTCGGTTGTAAGATCGGTCCTCGAATTTACCGAAGCCGGCTCCTGTAAAGACAAAGTGTTGATTGACCTGACCAATCCGCTTGATTTTTCAAAAGGAATGCCCCCTTCGCTCTTACCGGAATACAGCAATCATTACTCACTAGGGGAATTTGTACAAGAACAACTACCCGGGGCAAAGGTGGTCAAAGCATTGAACACGGTCAATTGCAAATTAATGGTTGATGCCAATCTTGTAAACGATGGCCAGCATCATTTGTTCTTATGCGGCAACGACACCGAAGCAAAAAACACCGTTAAGCATTTTCTGGCAGAGCAATTCAACTGGAAGCCTGATTATTTGCTCGACTTCGGAACCATAGAAGCTGCCCGCCTCACGGAAGGCATTGTTCCTTTTTGGGTTGGCGCCATGAAGGTGCTGGACACACCCTTATTCAATTATTTGATCGTAAAATAAGTGCCGGAAACCATTTGCGTTGAAAGCAAGAGCCCTCAATTCATAATCAGGTAAAAAGCGAGAATGAATGCAACGATTGAAAAGGAAAGTTTCCATCTCAGTTTAACGATTTTCTCAAACCTGCTTTTCTTCGCCGGAATACGTATGGCCTTAACGGAAGCTGATGTAACAGAAATCCGTTGATCAACCCACTTGAATGAAGAAAGATCAAGTGCAGTTGACACAAAAGGTTTTACCCGGTCGTATTGATCATCCAGAAATTTAGGAAGTGCATCGACTTTGATATGCTGACGTTTGATCTCTTGTCCGAGAACAGCCAATGCGGCAGGTGTCATCATTTTCATCAGCGCTACTGAAGATTCCTCGCGGATGTCGGAAAATGCTGCAATTTGTCTGCAAACTTGCTTCATATCATCGCCAAAGACTACTTTGGTCATGTTTATGATCCCGACAATATTTGTTTTGTCGCCCA
Organism: Chitinophagaceae bacterium; assembly: GCA_947456025.1. Classification (GTDB taxonomy): domain Bacteria; phylum Bacteroidota; class Bacteroidia; order Chitinophagales; family Chitinophagaceae; genus Lacibacter. Next base: position 12,639 of record CANGQQ010000016.1, read on the forward strand.
GCAATGAAATAAGATTGGAGAGAAAGCCGGTTCCTGCAGCTACTTTCGACATGTTGTAAACTCCAAGTGTGTGTTCTTTTCGAATTCCCTTTGTGATGAGACGTAATAATACAACAGAGGAGATGCCGTTTAAGGCTGTCTGAACAGCGGTGGTGTTTTCTTGTACCTTCTGCGCTGCTTCCTCGATCAACTGATCATTCAGCAATTCGCCTAAGGTTTGGTTAAAATTAAAATTCATATTACGAAAATTGGAGGCCAATCACATGAATCAAAAAACAAGTGTCGGAACAATTTGTTTAAAGGAACCTGATGATTGTGTCGTAATCAAATATTTTTGAATAATAAATTGCAACAAAGTTACACTTCATTACTAATAATATCCCACTACTAAAGCGTTTATTTTTATAAAACCGTTATTCTACGTAAACTCAGAATTGTTGATTTACGAACCAGCCCGTATTTATACTGATAAATATTAAGGCTCTTGTAAATATTTAATAACCCGGTTACTTAATTAACAAAAAACTAATGTTCATTTGTGAAAAAAATAAATAGTCGCATCTTTCGTTTCTATAATAGATTATTTTCCGCCCATGCATTACCGCTTTTATATATTGCTGTTATTGTCAATCCTCGTCTATCCGGTCTTTACCAGCGGACAAATGATAACGGGCAACTGGAAAGGTAAAATTGGTACCGGTCCCCGCGCAATCAAAGTTGAATTAAAACTCATTCAAAAAGGCGATAGTCTTGTTGGCACATCCTATTACTACCGCAATAGCATGCAATACACCCGTTATCAGGTTAAAGGCTATTTCAACACAAGAAACAATACTGTTGTTTGGTGGGATGAAGAACGGATCGAAGAAAAACCATCTCGAAATTCTGTGCTGTCACCCGGAGAAATCCCTTTGCTATCGGAAGCCGATTTTAATTGTCCGGGTGGCGGCAAGATGATGCTCGATGGCAATGCTCAAACTAAAGAAGAGGCCAAAGAAAAAGGTCCGTTACACCTGGAAAAAACAGAACAGTCCGGATTCAATGATGAATGGGACTTTGTCATTGAAAACTACACTGTGGGAGCCAACGACCCGGCAATCATTGATAGTGTTGCCCGGATACATAACGAGCCCCCTCCGTCTGTTGCCAGCACGACAAGCAATCCGGCCGTTGAACCCAAACAAGATCACAACAAGCCGCTTCCGTTGCCGGAACCACCTGTTGCCCAACAAAATCAAAAAGTACCTGTAGCCCACGATCCAAAACCGGCAACAGCTCCCGTTGTGCCGAATGATCAACCCGAAACAACGACACAACAACCGGTCCCCCAAAATGAACCGTCCCCCAAAATTGAAAAAGTTACAACTCCTGAAATCATAAAAACCAATCCCAAACCCTCTATACAACCGCCGCCGGTCTTACCACCGCAACCTGAAAACAAAATGCAGGAACATTTTACCGAACGTAAAAAAGTCCTTACGACAGAATTGCCGTTGGAAGGCGACACGATTGAAATTCATTTTTATGACAACGCCGAAATTGATGGCGATTCCATTTCGCTTTTCATGAACAACCGAATGGTATTTACGCATGTTCGGCTAAGCGATCAGCCTTATATTGTAAAATTTGCCGTGAACGAATTATTAGAAAACAATGAATTGGTGATGGTGGCAGAAAATCTGGGAAGCATTCCACCCAATACCTCCTACATGATTGCTTACATCAACCGGCAACGTTATGCCGCCAATCTGGAAAGCACGGAAAACAGCAGTGCGATGATTCGGTTCGTCCGAAAGAAACAACAGTAAACAAACAAGGAGCTTACAGGATTATTTTTGAACTTGATATTCTTTTAAGTGACGGTAAACCAACCGCTCTTGATCCACTTCAATCAAGCGTAATTCTTTAAATACACTGTCGGCATCATAAAAACCGATAATACAGGAGAACGGCTTGGGTCCTTTCTTCAGTCCCGGTTTGGGCATAAAACCGAAATTGGGATACGTAAATATTTTTTCGCCTTGAACCTCTTTGTACTGAAACCGCACATGATATTGAAGAGATTGTTTTTGTTCGTACAAATCCACTTTAAATTTCCAGTCGGGATTGAGTGAATCGCCTACCGGTTCGGAATATTCTAAAACCGGTGTTGATTGAACAACGGCACGCTCTTCGGCAAAAGGAATTAGTGTTGAGTTTGGAGATTCCGAACAGGAATGCAATAGAAGAAGAAGGAATGCAAAACAACTGCGCATGGGATGCTGATTTGTGGAGATCCGGTGGGCCACCCTGTTGCTGCCGGAAAGAGAGCCCTCGCTCTATTTCGGGTGACCCACCGCCAACTCCTCTATTTATACTACGACGTTAATCATTTTATTCTTGACGTAAATGATTTTTTTCGGCTGTTTTCCTTCCAGCCATTTTTGAACCGTTGCATCGGCAAGAATGATCGCTTCCACTTCCTGTTGTGTTACTTCAAGTGATAGGGTCATTTCGAGGCGTGTCTTACCATTGATGGCAACCGGATACGCTTTGGAAGACTCCTTAAGGTAATCCGATTCAAATTTAGGGAAAGCCGCATCAAGAATACTGGTTTTATTTCCCAACTGAGACCACAGCTCCTCCGAAATATGCGGCGCATAAGGCGTAAGCAGAATCAACAATTGCTCCAGAATGTCCTTTTTTGAACACTTGAGCTCACTAAGCTCATTCACACAAATCATGAACGTACTGACCGCTGTATTAAAACTAAAACGCTCTGTATCTTCTTCGATCTTTTTGATGGCCTTGTGCAAGACTTTCAACTCGGCATCGGTTGCCTTTTCAGCTGTCCAAACCTGACCTTTCAATTCATCGTAAAACAAACGCCATAATTTTTTCAGGAACCGGTGAACACCTTCAATCCCTTTGGTATCCCAGGGCTTGCTCAGTTCAACAGGGCCCAAAAACATTTCATACATACGGAATGTATCGGCACCATATTTCTCAACAAGGTCATCGGGATTCACGGTATTGAATTTGGATTTACTCATTTTTTCCACTTCACTGCCGCAAACGTATTTCCCATCCTCTAAAACAAATTCGGCCTGTGCAAATTCGCCATTACGCCATTGTTTAAATGCATCCAGATCCAGTTCATACCCATCCACAAAATTGACGTCCACATGTATCTTGTCGACTTTGTGTTCAACCGCTTCGGCATCCAGATAGGTTTCATCGGATGTTAAAAGTCCTTTTGACACAAAGCGGTTGGTTCCGTTGATTCGATATACAAATCGGGAACTTCCTTGTATCATACCCTGGTTGAGGAGTTTTTTGAACGGTTCATCAAAGCTCAGATGCCCCAGATCAAACAGCACTTTCGTCCACATACGGCTGTACAACAAATGCCCTACCGCATGTTCCGTACCTCCAATGTAAAGATCCACTTGCCCCCAGTAATCACTGGCCTTCCGATCACAAAACACCTCCGTATTGTGCGGATCCATGTAGCGCAAAAAGTACCAGGAAGATCCTGCGTAACCCGGCATCGTATTCGTTTCCAGTTCTTTTGAAACCCACTCGGGAATATTAGCCAGCGGCCCTTCCCCTTCCGGTCCGGGTTGATACGACTCAACATACGGCAATTCCAAAGGCAAACCGGACACGTCCCATGCATAAGCAGTTCCTTCTTTCCATTGAACAGGAAACGGCTCGCCCCAATAACGCTGACGACTAAAAGCGGCATCCCGCATTTTATAATTGACTTTACGAATGCCAATCCCTTCGGCTTCCAGTTTTTGAATGGCAACCTCCATTGCTTCCTTCATCACCATCCCATTCAAAAAACCACTGTTCTCCAGTATGGCTTCTTTTGTAGGATTGGCTTCCCGGCCATTGAAGTGTTTGCCGATAATATTTGTAACCGGAATCTTAAAATGCTCCGCAAATTTAAAATCACGCTCATCTCCGCATGGTACAGCCATGATGGCGCCGGTTCCGTAACCAGCGAGCACATATTCTGAAATCCAGATCGGTATCTCACGTCCGTCAAACGGATTGACAGCGTAAGCGCCGGTAAAACAACCGGTAATTTTTTTCTCTGCCATACGTTCACGCTCACTCCTGCTTTGAACATACGCGATGTATTCCTCTACAGCCTTTGACTGATCGGCAGATTTCACCTGATTAATCCAGTCCAACTCCGGTGCCACAACCATAAAATCCACACCAAAAATGGTATCGGGCCTCGTCGTATAGACGCGTAATTTTTGATCATGACCCTTGATCTGAAAATCGATTTCGGCACCACTGGATTTTCCGATCCAATTGGATTGCATTTCCTTCATGCTGTCGCTGAATTCGATTCGGCTGAGTCCTTCCAGCAAACGATCGGCATACTCTGTAATGCGTAAATACCATTGCCGCAACTTCTTTTTGACCACCGGATGTCCGCCACGTTCACTCACACCGTTCACCACTTCATCGTTTGCAAGAACAGTTCCCAGCGCCTCACACCAATTCACTTCTCCGTATCCACAAAAGGCGAGACGGTATTCCATTAAAATCTTTTGTTGCTCGGCTTCCGAAAAAGTCTTCCATGCTTCGGCACTAAACACAAATGGTTTCCGCTGTTGCGGTGCATGCAATTGAAACGAACTGTTAGGAACCGGATGTGCGGCATTCCCTTCCTGTTCGAAAATGGTAACCAGCTCCGTTATGGGACTCGCCTTTTGAGTATGGCGATTGTAAAAACTTTGAAAGAGTTGGAGAAAGATCCACTGCGTCCATTTATAATACCCGGGATCGCAGGTTCGTACTTCGCGGTCCCAATCGTAACAAAATCCGATATTATCCAGTTGTTTGCGGAAGTTCCGGATGTTTTGATCGGTACTTACTGCAGGATGCACGCCGTGCTCCAATGCATATTGTTCTGCCGGCAACCCAAAGGCGTCGTAACCCATGGGATGCAACACATTGAACCCTTTTAACCGCTTGAACCGACTGTAGATATCGCTTGCGATGTATCCTAAGGGGTGACCCACATGCAACCCTGCACCACTGGGATAAGGGAACATATCCAACACATAATACTTGGGCTTATCGCTCTCATTGGAGACTTTGTACGCATTCGTTTCGGCCCAGTTGAATTGCCATTTTTTTTCGATTGATCTAAAGTTGTATTCCATGCCCGTATTACAATTCTATCATTTGTGTAAATTCACTTCTTGCTCCAAGACCCCTCCGGTAATTTTAAGGCCGGACATCTTCACACTTAGATCAAACCGGACCCGTTGGCCGATTGTGAATGAAGACTTAAAAAACGGCAACATGATTCCATTGCCGTGGGTTTGAAAAATAGAAGCTGATCCTATTCGTTAAGAAAGGAACAAATTTAAGGGTTACAGAACGAAATCGTTTATTTTTGCCGGCAACGATTGCAGAATCCTGTAATTGGTTGGATCAAAAAATTACACCATGGCTCAACAACACGGAAAAGCTTCCATGAAGCGGTCGAAACCTTCCTATCTCTATTCCATCATTGGAGTAGCATTGGTATTGTTCATTCTGGGTGTCCTCGGCTGGATCTTTTTGAATTTCCACAAAGTGGGCACTACGTTGCGTGAAAACATTCAAATTCATGCCTGGCTCAACACCTCCAATAAAAAATCCATCGACAGTGTACAGGCTTTTATCGGAGCACAGCCATATGTGAAAAGCATGGAATATGTTACCAAGGAAAAAGCCCGGGAAATCTACAATAAAGACGGAAACGAAAGCTGGGAAAAAATCTTAACCGATAACCCTTTGCCTGAGAGTATTGATTTTTTTGCAAAGGCCGAATATGTAAACAAGGACAGTCTGGAAATCATTTCACAATCCCTTGCGGCACGTTTCCCAACTGCCATCAGCGAAATTCAATACCCCAAAGACCTGGTTGTTACCATTACAGATCGTGCGCGGAAGATAGGTATCGCGTTGCTTATCATTGCCATCTTACTCAGTACCGTTGTGATGGTTTCAATTGACAGCACCATTCGTCTTGCCATGTTCAGCAATCGTTTTCTGATTAAAACCATGCAAATGGTGGGCGCTACCCGTGGCTTTATCGCACGCCCCATGAACCTGCGTGCCATAATCAACGGACTGATCAGTTCCGCAATTGCAATTGCGGCCATTTGGGCTGTCATCATTTGGCTGGAAACCTACATCCCGGATATGGTTGCATTGCGTGACACCCGGAATTACCTCATTCTTTTTGGCTCCATCATCCTCATAGGCGTAGGAATTTCGGTATACAGCACACACCGGAGTGTTATGAAATACCTCAAAATGAAACTCGACGAACTGTATTAATCCAGGCTCCAAAATCCCGAACTCCGGAATGAACGTGCCTGCCATAAACGATTTTAACTATCTTGCATTCTTCAAATTTCATATATGAGCGAAAAGAAAATTGTCAGCATATTTGATCAACGCAATTTCCTGTGGATGATCGTTGGAGGTGTAGCCATTATCCTTGGCTTTATCTTAATGATTGGAGGGAAAAGCCCTGACCCCAATGTGTTTCAGAAAGAAGAAGTTTACAGCTTCAGACGCATTACGCTGGCTCCCATTTTAATTATTGGCGGATTGATCGTTGAAATCTTTGCCATCATGAAAAAGCCCAAAGACTGATGCATCACCAGCCGTGATGTGCCGATTTGAATGTCTACGAAAACACAGATGCTCAAATCGGTTTTTTATTACACAAACCTCAAGAAGCAACTTGCTGTATGAATACTTTTGATGCCATTATCATTGCCATTGTAGAAGGGATTACCGAATATCTTCCCATTTCATCAACCGGCCACATGATTCTTGCCGAACGATTTTTGGGTGTTGAACCCGATAACTTCACCAAGCTGTTTACCGTTGCCATACAATTGGGAGCCATCCTGAGCGTATTGGTTCTGTATTGGAAAAAATTCACTGCGCCGCTTTCGAATGGCGAACGCAATATCCACTTTTATCTGAAACTGATTGCGGCCGTAATACCTGCAATTGTTCTCGGCAAACTCTTCAACGATAAAATTGACGCCCTTCTCGAAAGCCCTTTAACTGTTACGATCACCATGTTGGCAGGTGGTGTGGTGCTCTTGTTTATTGACGCACTTTTCCAACAACCGGCGATCGAAAAGGAAGAACAGATCACTTATAAAAAAGCCATCATCATCGGAATCTGGCAATGTGTTGCCATGATTCCCGGAGTAAGCAGAAGTGCCGCTTCCATCATCGGCGGTATGCAGCAAAAACTGACACGCTCGCTGGCTGCCGAATTTTCTTTTTTTCTGGCCGTTCCTACTATGGCAGCCGCCACCGGTTATTCACTCTTTTTAAAAGACTGGACTGAAAATGGGATCGAACAAAAAGGTTATCAATTGCTGCTCTCATCCAATCAATATTTGCAGGCGTTTGTTATTGGCAATGTGGTAGCTTTTATCGTTGCCTTGCTGGCCATCAAATTTTTTATCGGATTTCTCCAAAAACATGGATTTCGTTTGTTTGGCTGGTACAGGATCATCGCCGGACTTATCTTATTGGCCCTGCTTTACACCGGCTATCTGCAATAACTGTTCTGCCAAATTGCAGCTGGGCCACTTTTACGAAAATGCGGAATGTGGAAATGAATGCTTAATTTTTCACAGCCAAAATCAACTGTATGCAAACTGCTTCTAAAAAAGTTGTGAATGCCTGGACCATGTATGACTGGGCCAACAGCGTTTACAACCTGGTGATTACATCTACCATGTTCCCCTCGTATTATGAAGAAATCACCAAAGGTCCCGATGGAAAAGGAATGGTTGAATTCATGGGGCGGTCTTTTGTCAACACCTCTTTGTATGATTATGCGCTCGGATTTGCCTTTTTACTCGTAGCCCTCGTATCACCGATTCTTTCATCCATTGCCGACTACAAAGGAAACAAGAAGAACTTCATGCGCTTTTTTGCGACACTGGGAAGTATTTCCTGCAGCTTACTTTACTTTTTCGATGCTTCTAATCTTGAATACGGCATTGTGTTAATGGTTCTCGCCTGCATCGGTTACTGGAGTAGTCTGGTTTTTTACAATTCCTTTCTGCCGGAAATTGCTGCCGAAGAAGACCGTGACCGGATCAGTGCACGCGGCTTCAGTATGGGATACATTGGAAGTGTGTTGCTGCAAATCATCTGCTTTGTACTCTTGTTTCAAAAAGAATGGTTCGGCTTGACTACAACGGGAGCCCTGCAGCTCTCTTTTTTACTTGTTGGTATTTGGTGGCTGAGCTTTGCACAAATACCATTATCCATCCTGCCCATCAGTCCAAAAACAGAACGGCATTCCAAGCATCATGTATTGGTTAACGGATTCATGGAACTGAAAAACGTTTGGCAAATATTGACACACATGCCGGTTTTGAAACGGTATCTGTTTGCGTTCTTCTTCTACAATATGGGTGTACAAACCGTTATGCTGGCCGCCACATTGTACGGCAAAAGCGAATTGAACATCCCCGTCAACAATCTGGTCATCGCCATTTTGCTGATTCAACTGATTGCAATTCCCGGTTCGCTGCTCATCTCACGGCTGAGTGGAAAAATCGGCAACCTGAAGACGCTCATGATTCTTGTAATCATCTGGATGTTTTTGTGCTACGGCGGTTATTTGATTCCCAAAGAAGGGATAAAGGAGTTTTACATCCTGGCTTCGCTTGTTGGATTTGTAATGGGTGGTATTCAATCACTCAGTCGGTCTACCTATTCCAAACTGATGCCGGAAACAAAAGACACAACTTCGTTTTTCAGTTTCTACGACGTGACCGAAAAGGTGGCCATTGTAATCGGCATGTTCAGCTTTGCCTATATTACCGAAATTTTTGATGGCTCGCAAAGAAACTCGGTCTTAGCCTTGATCGTTTTTTTCTTCATTGGGCTCTTACTGTTATTCTATACCTTGCAAGCAGCAAAAAAAGAATCAAAAAAACAGCTTAACGCAACTACATGAAACTTCACACGATCAATACCGGTTTTTTTAAGTTGGATGGTGGTGCCATGTTTGGAGTGGTTCCTAAAGTCATCTGGAACAAACTCAACCCGGCAGACGAAAACAATTTATGCAGCTGGGCGATGCGCTGTTTGCTGATTGAAGACGGCAACCGCTTGATGCTCATCGATAATGGAATCGGAGACAAGCAGGACGAAAAATTCATGAAGCATTATTACCTACATGGCAACGAAACACTGGATTCTTCGCTGCAAGCAAAAGGTTTTCACAAAGACGACATCACCGATGTTATTCTAACCCATTTGCACTTTGATCATTGTGGAGGATCGATTGTTCGTGAGGGCGACAAACTGATACCCGCATTCAAAAACGCAACTTACTGGAGCAATGCCAACCACTGGAACTGGGCCGTTCATCCCAACGACCGGGAGAAAGCCTCGTTTCTTAAAGAAAATATTTTACCCATCCAGGAAAGCGGCCAATTGCAATTCATAGAATCGATTCAAACTTCAGAGGCACGTTTACCGGAAGCCCGTTTTAATGATACCGTTTCCATGCGTTTTGTAAACGGGCATACCGATGCCATGATGTTGCCACAAATACGCTACAAAGACAAAACCATCGTGTTCATGGCCGATCTCTTGCCGGCCGTAGCGCATTTGCCAATTCCTTATGTGATGGCTTACGATATGTTTCCGTTAACGACCCTACATGAAAAGAAAGTCTTTTTAAATGAAGCACTGCAGGAAGACTACATTTTATTTTTTGAACACGACCCTTTAATTGAATGTTGTACACTGCAAATGACAGAGAAAGGGATTCGGCAGAAAGACACATTTGCAATAAGCGAACTGTAAGAATCACCGCTGACGGATGAGGGAAGAGAGCGGGTTTCGTAAAGCACGATGACCCATTAAATCCACTTTAATACTTCCGACAGAAATGGAGCTTTCAATGCGAACAGGAATCCTGTTGGCGTCATCACTGGCCCAAACAGTCATCGTTTCTCCCCCCTTGAATATTTCACCTTTCAATAACAAAGGCCTGAATTTAATGGCACGGAACTTCCCATATTTGGTCTTTATAATTTCTTTCCCCAGGTAACGAATGTAAATATTGAAGACCTCATCATCAATGAACATGCTGAATGGAATTTTATCACCCGTCTTGTATTTATTAAAATCAATATTGCGGGCATAATAAACAGAGCTGATCACATCCTGCACACACTGCGGAACTTTAAACGTCCCCTTTTGACTTGTTGCGGTATTCTCGGCAAGATTGAACGTGACCACTTCGTTTTTCTTAAAACTGCCTTCCTGTATACTTCTGAAAAACCGAAGCGGTTGCATGGAAGCTGTATCGATATAAGATTCATACCGATCACGCACCTTAAAAAAACCGTCGAAGAAGTTATTCGTTTTCCCTTCAGCAATGATATGGTGAACGATCTGTCCGTTTAACTTAACGGTGTTAACGTTAAAGTTGGCTTCGCCTCCAAACACAAAAAAGCCTGCAAGTGTATAGTATACGTGATAATTTGCAGATTCGCCACTTTGATAGGCCGTATTCTTGAGTCCGCAAAACTCCGTTTCCGACAAATCGGTCGGCTGTACCATAGACAAGCAAGACAAAAAGCAAAGCATCACAATGCGCATCATGAATGTTCTTTAAAAACTCTTATTGTTAACAAAAACAAACTGCCAATCAATGCCGGCACTACCAAATTAAGCATCCAAATCAATAACGTTCCGGCCAGCAAAGCTATTATCTGTGTAGTAAACAAACTTGCAACCGCAATGGTAACCTTCCCTCTGATACCCAGTTCGGCAATCGCAATACTTGGGATGATCGCCATGAAAAGATACACCAGTGAAATACATCCAAACGCATCAGTCCATTCCATTTGAATCTGCAGTGCCTGCCAGATCAATATCGTTTGAAACGCAAAAACCAGAAATCTTATCATTGACAACAGCAACAACTTCCAAAGTACCGCTTGTTGCATGTGTGAGGGCACGGAAGTACCCATTTTTTTTGCTTTCAAAAACGGCAGCCATTTCAAAAAACGGCTCCACCAACGTACATTGAAATAAAACAACCCTGTCACAAGAACGATACCAGCGATCAAATATTTAAATAAGGTACTGAACGAATAAATGCCATGATCATTTGCATGCAGAAGTTGTTGCATTTGATGATCAAGGAAGAAAAGCGCACTTCCTCCAAAAAACAAGGTTACAAGCACCTGAGCCCAACTGCTCAGAACTGATAAAAAAAAACCGGGGACTCTGTTTTCAGGTTGCAGCAACAACACCCGTCCGCCGAATTCTCCAATACGGTTGGGCGTGTAAACACCCAGGGACAAAGCACTTAACACAGACTCTAATGATTTAAAAAAGGTGATCGGCTGCAGACGCTGAACCAGCAGTTTCCATTTCAAGGCTTCCAATCCCCAATTCAAAGGCATCAAACAAACAGCAATCCAGAATTTGAAAGCACCGGATCCGGCAAATGCTTCCTGCATCATCTTTAAAGAACCCGGCAAATCGGGATGATACCGAACGTCGTTGTACAACGACCATCCGATTCCTATAAATAATACAGGACCCAAAAAGTAATTGACGAAGAGTTTGACTTTCTTGTTCAGTTTAAGTTTATTTGTCCAAAATTAACAGGCAGATTGCAAACTTCATCTAAAATCATTCTGGGAATTGACCCGGGCACCGTGATCATGGGATACGGGGTCATTGCAGTACACAAAAATGAAATCGAATTGTTGACAACCGATGTCTTAAAACTTGCGAAATATAAAGACATCTACGAACGCCTGCACCATATTCATGTAAAAGTGAAAGAAATCATTGAAACGTATCATCCCGGTGATTTTGCTATTGAAGCGCCTTTCTTCGGAAAAAACGTACAAAGTATGCTCAAACTGGGGCGGGCACAAGGTGTTGCCATTGCAACGGCCATGAGCGCAGGATTGCAGGTTACGGAATATTCGCCTAAAAAAGTAAAACAAGCAGTTACAGGAAATGGGAATGCCGATAAAGATCAGGTTTGGAAAATGTTGCAACACCATCTTCATTTCAAGGCAAAACCCAAGTACTACGATGCCACAGATGCTTTGGCCGTAGCATTATGTCATCACTTTCAAACAAGTAAAGCAAAAGTATCAGGGGGCAAAAAACAAATGAAAGGATGGGAAGATTTCATTCAAAATCATCCGGAACGGATTCGTTAATCAACCTGAGCAGATCCCTTATTCAGTTTTTCGCATTTTTGGCAACATCATCATAAATATTACCGCCGGAATGAATCCTAACAAGTACCACCCGTTAAAATGACCAAACATCAGGTCAAAAAGAATTTTTAAGCCAACAACAATCGGGAACGTAACCGAACCCCATTTTTCCATATTCCACACGCCGCTGACGGCAACAAAACTAAACACAATCATCAGCGCATTGGCAGCAGGATACAGCGTGCCAAATCCCTGATAAATACCGATATAACTGGAAATAAGACTCCAAAACCCAAATGCGATAATGAGCAAACAAAGCAAGGTGATCAATAAAGGGCGATTTGTTTTTTTCCGAACCCTCTTCTTGTAACCATATTCATCTTTTACATACATAGCCTTTTATTTTAAATGGGAAAGAATGGCTTGTTGTGCATTTTGCAATTGAGCCTCAGTCACTTTCATTTTGGGTCTTGTAAAATTAAGATCATTGCTGTGATTGATTGGCACCAAATGGAGGTGTGCGTGCGGCACTTCAAGACCTATAACCTCAATTCCAACCCGATTGCAGGGAAACGAAGCTTCAATGGCCTTGGCAATCGGTTTTGCAAATACCAAGATTTGAGACAACAGCTCTTCCGGCAAATCAAAGAATTGATCAATCTCTTGTTTGGGCACCACAAGGGTATGCCCTTCCACTAAAGGAAACACATCTAAAAAAGCGTAAAACAATTCATTCTCGGCAATCTTGTACGAAGGGATTTCTCCGCGAATGATTTTTGAAAAAATGCTCATAGCCTATACTTGAAAAAATGGTTTAGGTGCGTAAAAATAAAGTAAAAAAGATGAGCGGATGACTCATCTTTGAAAACTTTCGCAAACCCATTCGTGCTGCCTTGTCGATTAAACATTAATTTCTTCGACCCGGAATTTAACCACCCCTGCTGGAACAACAACTTCTGCTGTTTCTCCGGGATATTTACCCAGCAAACCCTTCCCTATTGGTGAGGTGACTGAGATTTTACCCAATTTCAAATCAGCCTCTTGTTCACTTACGATCTGATACGTCATCTTCTTTCCAGTCGCAATATTGGTAACAGTCACTTTTGTAAGGATGGCAACCCGACTTGTATCAATGGTTGATTCATCAACAATACGGGCCGATGCGATAACACCTTCCAATTGTTTGATCTTGGCTTCGAGGATTCCCTGAGCTTCTTTGGCGGCATCATATTCCGCATTTTCCTTCAAATCGCCTTTTTCGCGTGCTTCAGCAATGGCACGGGCTGCAGCAGGACGATCAACGGACCTCATTTTCTGAAGTTCGGCCTGCATTCTGTCCAGTGTTTCTTTAGTTACATACTGAATACTCATACAATTTCACTTTCGTTTGATGACAGAAAAAAAATAACAACGCCTCAGATTGTGAAACTGAAGCGTTGCCATAATAGAAGGCAAAAATATTAAAAAAATACGAACAGTCGTCATCCATACCGAAAATAACCATCCCCGAGTGTTGAAACCTATAACTTATAGACGACGGAGGACTTGCATTGGTTGGATTCTATTTCAAGATCTTGTCCACCAGTATTTGACTCATCTTGTAAAAAGCCTCATGACTGTACCCGGCAATATGTGGTGTAATCAACACATTGGGTTGTTTGAGCAGCCATTGCAACTGCTCCTGTTCTGCACTTGAATAGGTAGAGAATCGTTCATTCTCCAAAACATCCAGGCCTGCTCCGGATAGCTTTCCGTCCCGTATAGCATCTATGAGTGCAGCCGTATC
>CANGQQ010000017.1 GCA_947456025.1 Chitinophagaceae bacterium
GGGTTAACAGAAATTAATAAGTTTACCGAAAACTTACCCTTCGCATTTGTATTTGAAAAAGGAAATCCTGAGTTTGTTTACCAATTTATTGGTGAAAAAGAGTCTGACTATATCGATGTTGTTGTGCCGCTTCCGGGCCAGTTAAGTGAAGGAACCATTGAGACCCCCTGGTTAGGGCCTTCAACGAACTGGAGTCAGTTTAAATGGGATGGCGAGTTTAGTAATGGACAATCCCCTTCCGACTCAATTGCATTTGAATTGTACGGCAAAACACCAGCAGGTGAAGAACTCTTGCTCACAACGATACACCAGGCAAAAGACACTTCCATTTCGTTTATTGATGCAAAACAATACCCGTACGTAAAGATGAAAATGTTCGCACGAGACGAACAGGATCTTACTCCATTTCAATTGCACCATTGGAGACTCGAAGGAGCCTTCTTGCCGGAAGGTGCTATTGCTCCTAATTTGAAATTTATTTTCAAAGACACGGTGGAGCTGGGAGAAACACTAAATATGTCCATCGCATTTCAAAATGTGAGTGAAACAGCTTTTGATAGTTTAAAACTAAAATTAATCCTGACCGATCAAAACAATGTTCCAAGAGAAGTGCCTTTGCAAAGACGAAAACCGCTTCTTGCAGGGGATACGCTCATGGTCACTTGTCAGATTGATACCAAGGATTTACCGGGACTCAATTCCCTGTATTTAATGGTGAATCCCGACGATGATCAGCCGGAGCAATTCTTGTTCAATAATTTCATCTTTAAAAGTTTTTATGTTAAGCCGGATGTTTACAATCCCTGGTTGGATGTAACATTTGATGGTGTACATATTCTAAATCGGGATATCGTGTCATCCAAACCACATATTCTGGTCAAGTTGAAAGATGAGAATCAGCATTTGGCATTGAATGATACAACGGGTATGAAGGTTAAGATTTTTTATCCTGATCGAACAGTCCGCAACTATGTACTTGGGTCAGACTCTGCGCGATTTACCCCCGCCACACTCACGAACGGTGATAATACGGCCACAATCGATTTGTACCCTCATCTGACGCAGGATGGAGAGTATGAACTAACTGTTTCCGGAAACGATCGGAGTGGGAATAAAGCCGGCGAACTGGGATATAAAGTGGCCTTTCAGGTTATCAATAAGCCGATGATTTCAAACTTGTTGAATTATCCGAATCCATTTACTACATCTACAGCCTTTGTATTTACACTGACCGGTTCGGATGTTCCTCAGAATATGCGCATTCAAATCTTAACCATTACGGGTAAAGTGGTGCGTGAGATCACCAAAAATGAACTCGGGCCTATTCGGATCGGACGAAATATTACAGAATACAAATGGGATGGAACAGATCAGTTTGGCAATAAACTGGCAAATGGAATTTACTTATACAGGGTCATTACCAACCTGAATGGTCAAAGTCTTGAAAAATTTGATGACAAATCGGGTACTGATAAGTATTTCAAACAAGGTTACGGCAAAATGTATCTCATGCGCTAATCCATCAAGCTTTCGAATAAAAAAGCGACCTCATAGGGGTCGCTTTTTGTTTTGTGATTTGAAATTTGTTATTGATACCGAAGTGTGTCTTGCTCTATAATTTCCTTGATTTCAAAAAGGTCTTTCTGTTTTTTTCTTGTCTTGAACAGATTAAATGTTGCATTTTGTTTGAATAGATTATACAACTGTGTGCCGGCCAAGAAAAGAGCGGAAAAAACGAAAAGGAATGACTGTTGCAAAGTGCCTCCCGCAAGTAAGTGATATACCAGATACGACAAAACAGTGAGTACGATTAAGGAAGTCCCTGTTTGAACGATCGGTTTAACAAGGCTCTTGTTTTTTCTATAGGAACGAATCATTAGAACAAACAGTTTTCGTTGTGTTTTCTCTTTCTTTAATTTCAAATGGTGTTTGTAGTCTTTTATCGGATTTCCGGTGTAGGCAATTTTAAGAGGCAATTCTTCAAACAATTCATTTTCTTCCGGGTGCAAAGCAATCCGTTTTTTTAAGTAACTCAAGTAGGTTGTATTAATTCCTCTGAAACTCATAGCGGAGATCAGGCTGCTTTCTTCTTTGGAGAGGAACAGGTTTTTAAAATTATCGAACAGGTTGTTCCAGTTTAGCTCCATAGATTTCTTATGCAAAACACAATCATAATCTGATTTCATTTTTTCCAACATAAGCGGGATTGCTGAAGGTGCATGACGCAGATCCGCTTTCATAATGATCGCTTGTTTGCCGGATGCAAATTCGATGCCGGCTGCAATAGCTCCTTCCAGCGAAAAAGTACGTGAAAGAGCAATGCATTTGCAACGGTTGTCCATGATCGTCAACTGTTCCAATTCACACAAAGTGGAATCGGTGCTTCCATTGTCAATCCATAACAATTCGAACTGTTTCGGGAGGTGTTTTTTCAATTCATAATAGAAAGGGAAGACGGAATCTGCTTCATTGCATACGGGCACAATTATGGATAACAGGCTCATGGTTTTCAGTTTAGGGTTTGAATTTGAACGGATTAAATACGTATGCAATGTACTCCAGATCGGACATCCGTGTATGCGTACTTCTTTGTGATTTTTTATTGCGTAAAATTACGCTGTTCCAAAAGCCGGCTTCTTAGAACATATTTGCCAATGATATCAAACTCAATATTTACGCGGCTTTCGGGTCGAATAGATCCAATTGCAGTATGTTCGAAGGTATAGGGGATGATGGCAACATTGAATGTGGTTGGAGTGATATTAAAAGCCGTCAGACTGACTCCTTCAACGGCAACAGAGCCTTTTTCAACGAGAAGCGGTGCAAAATGTTCGGGATAGCGGAATTCGTACAGCCAGCTTCCGTTTTTTGCTTCGATGGAATTACAAATGGCTGTGCAGTCGATATGGCCCTGAACGATATGGCCGTCGAGTCTTCCATTCATGATCATACAACGTTCCAGGTTAACAATTTTATTCGGGGCCCAATCGGCAAGTGTGGTTTTATTCAGTGTTTCTTCGATGGCGGTAACGGTATGTGTTTGATCGGCAATTGCTTCAACCGTGAGACATACGCCGTTGTGAGAAACACTTTGGTCTACTTTTAACTCCGTGGAGATTGGAGATTGAATCCGAAAGCTGATGTTGGTTCCGCTTTTTTGTACTTCGATGATCTTGCCCGTTGTTTCAACGATTCCTGTAAACATGCCCGAAATTAACCACTTGTTTAAAAAAAATACAGTTTTGATATTTCAATCTGACCGCTTATCTTTGCGCCTCTAAAAACCGTAAAGGGGGTATATATGTTAATCATTGATTCAAAAGATTGCGAAAACATCGACAAGGCGTTAAAAAAGTATAAAAAGAAGTTTGAAAAGAGCAAGGTTCTTTTGCAATTGCGTGAGCGCCAGTCATTTACAAAGCCTTCTGTGAGAAGAAGAGGAGAGGTGTTGAAGGCGATCTATAAGCAACAGATTCAGAGCGGAAAGATCGAACTTTAAGCGTTCCTTCTTATTAATATTCGAAGCTACCCGTAGAGTTTTCATAACTTTACGGGTAGCTTTTTTATGCATACAAATCCTGACTTAACAATACAGTCGTTTCTTGACTACTTGAAATTTGAGAAACGCTATTCTCAGCATACGATACGAGGCTATGCAGAAGACTTGTCGTTTTTCTGCTCCTATCTTCAAACGGTTTTTAACGAAACCGATGTGGCACAGGCTCCATCCTCTTACATTCGCAGTTGGATGGCCGATCAAAAAGAGAAGGGGTTGTCTGCCAAATCCATCAACCGGCGTATATCTACGCTGAAATCCTTTTATAAGTTTCTCATCCGGCAAGGTGTAATATCGCTTTCCCCCATGACAACAATTACTTCGCCGAAGATCAGTAAGCGATTGCCGGTTTTTGTTGAGCAGAAGGATCTTCATACATTGTTTGCTCATGTTGAATTTCCTCAAGGGTGGGAGGGGAGGTTGCATCGATTGATTCTGGCTTTGTTTTATTCGACAGGAATGCGCTTGAGTGAACTGGTTCAGTTGAAAGATTCGCAGGTGAACTGTGAACTTTCAAATTTGAAGATTTTGGGAAAAGGGAATAAGGAACGAATCATACCCATGACAACCGAGTTGCAGCTTCTACTTCAAGAATACCTTGCTGCGAAAGTGCAGTTGGAAGGAGCAGAAGATTTTTTGATTGTCACAGAAAACGGAAAAAGGACCCGTCCGCGTTACGTTCAACAAATTGTAAAAAACTATTTGAGTTTAGTTACAACTATTGAGAAAAAAAGTCCACACATCCTGCGTCACAGTTTTGCGACTCATCTCATGAACAATGGAGCAGATTTAAATGCTGTTAAGGAATTGTTAGGGCACAGTAGTCTGGCCGCAACACAAGTTTACACGCACAATACCATTGAAAAGCTCAAGGATATTCATAAAAAAGCGCATCCAAAAGGCTAATAGAGAAGCGCTTTAAGGGGCGTGTTTTTTAACATCAGAATGAATGATGCAAATGAGATGCATGAATGAGCCATCTCATATTTTATTTTTTGAAAAATTCTACGGATTCTGTAACTTGAAACTCAAGAGAAGATTTGAATTAAATACTCTAATCCAAGTCCTTTTATTCATCACAAGTATTTAAATTGTAAACTATGACTGTAAACATTCAAACTGTTCATTTTGATGCAGATTCCAAATTGATTACCTACGTTGAACAAAAGATCCAGAAGATCGCCAACTTTCACGACAAGATCATCCAGGTTGATGTTTTTTTAAAGTTGGACAATGTTGTTCATACGATCAAAGACAAAATCGTAGAAATAAAAGTGAACGTGCCTAAACAACAACTTTTTGTAAAACAATCTTCCAAGTCTTTCGAACAATCTTTTGATGAGGCTATGGATTCGTTAATCAGTCAACTCAAACGAAAAAAAGAGAAACAATTGCAAGCATAAAAAGCGCTACAAACCCTCCCCTTCAACGGAGGGTTTTATTTTGCTCCCACCTTATTTTTTGCTCCCGAATTTTTTTTCTTAAAAATTTTTCTGTTTCCCGAATTCCGTTACCTTTGCCTTCCCAAAAAAGGGGGTGTATTGATATGTCCATTACACCGGTTCTTTGACTGATTGAAAAATTGCCACTTTAGCTCAGTTGGTAGAGCAGCTGATTTGTAATCAGCAGGTCGTTGGTTCGAGTCCGACAAGTGGCTCTAGGTTTTAGGGCAGGTTCCAGAGCGGCCAAATGGGGCGGACTGTAAATCCGCTGTCTTTCGACTTCAGAGGTTCGAATCCTCTCCTGCCCACAAAAGCAATTTGAATTATTCGAAATGGTTCACTAAAATTGCAGTTCTTTTTCAAGTTGGTTTAACAAGAACGATTTTAAATCGTCCTTCGATACATGTAAGCGGGAGTAGCTCATTTGGTAGAGCGATAGCCTTCCAAGCTATAGGTGGCCGGTTCGAGCCCGGTCTCCCGCTCATAGTTCTTTTTAATACAGAGCGTTGTTCATGCTCTCACGTTTAAAAAGCCGTTGTGGCTCAGTGGTAGAGCACTTCCTTGGTAAGGAAGAGGTCGAGGGTTCAATTCCCTCCAACGGCTCCATTCCATTTAAAAGAACGAGAGGGCAGAAAACAACTGAAAAGTGCGTGTTTGCAATTGAGGAGTTGCTTGAATTTAAATTTTGAATGCTTTTTATAAACACAATTAAAAACAAATAAGATGTCTAAAGAGACCTTTAAGCGGGAAAAACCGCACGTAAACGTTGGTACTATCGGTCACGTTGACCATGGTAAAACCACTTTGACTGCTGCCATCACAGACATCCTTTCTAAGAAAGGTCTGGCGCAGGCAAAAAAATATGATGAAATTGATGGTGCTCCTGAAGAAAAAGAGCGTGGTATCACTATCAATACCGCACACGTTGAATATCAAACAGCAAACCGTCACTACGCACACGTAGACTGTCCTGGTCACGCCGACTATGTTAAAAACATGATTACCGGTGCTGCACAAATGGATGGTGCGATCCTCGTGGTTGCTGCAACTGATGGACCTATGCCTCAAACCAAAGAACACATTCTGTTGGCTCGTCAGGTAGGTGTACCTCAGATTGTTGTTTTCATGAATAAAGTGGATCTGGTTGATGATCCCGAATTGTTGGAACTGGTTGAAATGGAAATCCGTGACCTGTTAAGTTCTTATGGATTTGACGGTGACAACACTCCAATCATCAAAGGTTCTGCAACAGGAGCTTTGGCCGGCGAAGAAAAATGGGTTAAAGCCGTTGAGGAGTTGATGGATGCTGTTGACAGCTACATTCCCCTTCCTCCCCGTCCGGTTGATATGCCGTTCCTGATGAGTGTTGAGGACGTGTTCTCAATCACTGGTCGTGGTACAGTTGCTACCGGTCGTATCGAGCGTGGTGTCATCAAAGTGGGTGAAGCCGTTGAAATCGTAGGTTTGATGGATGCTCCTTTGAACTCTACCGTAACAGGTGTTGAAATGTTCAAAAAATTATTGGATAGAGGTGAAGCAGGTGATAATGCAGGTTTATTGTTACGTGGTATTGAAAAGAAAGATATCCGTCGTGGTATGGTTATCTGCGCACCTAAGACAATCACTCCGCACACTGAGTTTAAAGGAGAAGTTTACGTATTGAGCAAAGAAGAAGGTGGACGTCACACTCCATTCTTCCAAAAATATCGTCCTCAGTTCTATTTCCGTACTACAGACGTAACTGGTGAGGTTACATTGCCTGAAGGAACTGAAATGGTGATGCCGGGCGATAACACCAACCTTACTGTAAAACTGATTGCTCCTATTGCGATGGAGAAAGGTTTGAAATTCGCGATCCGTGAAGGTGGTCGTACAGTAGGTGCCGGTCAGGTGACTGAGATCTTAAAATAAGCTGCAGGCTCAGAGCTTAAAGCTTTTTCCGCAAAAGCGGATTGCAAATGATTCTTATCTTTGCAAGATATTGCTAAAGAGCTATTAGCTAACCGCTAGTAGCTCTTAGCTTTCTACGGGCATAGTATAACGGTAGTACAGAGGTCTCCAAAACCTTCAGTCTGGGTTCGAATCCTAGTGCCCGTGCACTTAAATTTTTAAATCAATCTGTTATGAACAGAGTTACGGCTTATGTTAAAGAGTCCTACCGCGAGTTGCTTGAAAAGGTGACCTGGCCTACCTGGCAACAATTACAGCAGTCCACGATGATTGTATTGGCGGCGACTTTAATTGTAACAGCAATTGTATGGTTGATGGATATGGGTATCGCCAGCCTTTTAAATTTATTTTATTCAATCTTTAAATAAGAACTGATGGAAGCAGCCAATATTGAAACAAGCAAGTGGTATGTGCTGCGTGTTGTGAGCGGCAAAGAGAAAAAGGTTAAAGAGTATCTTGATAAGGAAATCGCAAGAAATGGTTGGGATACTTCTGTGAAGCAAGTGTTTCTGCCCGTTGAAAAGGTTTACAAAGTTCAGAACGGCAAAAAAGTCGTGCGCGAAAGAAACTTCTATCCCGGCTATGTAATGATCGAAGTTGAAAACGGAAAAATGTCGGATGAAATTCGTGAAACCATAAGTAATACCAGCAATGTGATTCATTTTCTTGGGAAAGAAAATCCGGTCGCTTTAAGAAAAGCTGAAGTGAACAAGATGCTCGGCAAAGTGGATGAAATGTCGGATAGTGGTGTTACAATGAGTGAACCGTTCATCATTGGTGAAACCATTAAGATCGTAGACGGTCCGTTCAATGACTTCAATGGTGTGATCGAAGAAGTTAACGACGAGAAGAAAAAATTACGGGTTACTGTAAAAATATTCGGTCGCGCTACACCTGTAGAACTCAACTATATGCAGGTTGAAAAGTTAGCCTGATCTAACAATCTTCAGTACAACGCCCCCCAAAGGGGCGTTTTTTATTTTACGACTTTGAATGCAGTGAAATAAAAATTATTTGATGCTGCGATCGGATGTAATTGGATGTGCGGATAAGCCTGACGAAATTCATAAAATGCCTTGAATTCCTGTGTGGGGACTGAAAACTCGTCGAAAAGCACCAAGTCGTTTTCATTTAAATACGGTGCTAAACTGGTAAGGACAAACAACGTGGCGGAATACAAGTCGGCATCCAGCAAAATCACTTTTCGGTTTGCATTGCTGTAATTGTTCAAAAAATCCGGGAGTGTTTTTTGAAACAAGCCCTGATGAAAGTGACCACGCGCATCCTTAATGTCGGGTATTTGATTGTTGGTATTGAACGTACCCTTTTTATAAACCCCAAAATCCTCAGGAAGTCCGGTAAACGTGTCAAAGCCGTGAAATCGGCTATCTTCTCCACGGTTGTTTTGCAAAAACCATTTGAATGAATGGCCATCTGCCACCCCAAATTCGAAGTAATCAATAGCTACATTGCGTAAGTTTTCGCGGTCCAGGACAAGCTTATATAGATCAAATCGTTTGTTGTAATCCCATTTTGAAGGAAAATCATTGGTAAGAGTACGCTTGTGATCGTTGATCCAGCGTGAAAGCAACCGCATGTAAACCAGATTCAGGTACAATTGGTTGGGTAAGACTGCGATTCGGTGCAGTTTTAAGACCGTAAAAAGGATTTTTGTGTATCGAATCAATAGAAATTTCATGTGCTTGTATGTTGTTATTCCGTTGCTGGTTTTCTTATCGGGATGTGAGGCCATTTTTAAACCCGGCAATGTGTTATTGGTCGTTTATGGCCGGCAAATCTAATTCACTCCGCGGCGGATTTGTATGGTTCGTGGAATATTTTTAAAAATCTTTTGCAAGTAAGTTAAAGGGTAGTACCTTTGCCGTCCCAAAAAAGTTCTTTATCAGAATTTATTTGCTTGGGAGTTTCATTCTATTAGTGAAACGTTATCACCAAAAAAAACTTTTACAATGGCAAAAGAAATCACAGGTTATGTGAAACTGCAGGTAAAAGGCGGACAGGCAAATCCTGCGCCTCCTGTAGGTCCGGCCCTCGGTTCTAAAGGGCTGAACATTATGGAGTTCTGTAAGCAATTTAATGCCAGAACTCAAGACAAAATGGGTAAGGTTGTTCCTGTACTCATTACCGTTTACTCCGACAAGTCGTTTGACTTTGTGATCAAAACTGCTCCTGCCTCTGTGCAGTTGATGGAAGCAGCTAAAATCCAAAAGGGATCGAAAGAGCCAAACCGCAGTAAAAACGGTAAGGTGAACTGGGCGCAAATCGAAGCAATCGCTAAAGATAAAATGCCCGATCTAAACTGCTTTACGCTTGAAAGCGCCATGAGTATGGTGGCCGGTACAGCCCGCAGTTTGGGTTTAACCATTGACGGAAAAGCTCCTTGGGAAAATTAATATTATTCACCTCAAATTTTTTATCATGGCATTGACAAAAAAGAGAAAAGTAGCTCAAACCAAGGTGGATAATAATAAGATTTATTCCCTGAAAGAAGCTTCTTCATTAGTTAAAGAAATCAATTGTACAAAATTCGATAGTTCCGTTGATGTGCACATTCGCTTGGGTGTTGACCCCAAAAAAGCCGATCAGGCTATCCGCGGTACTGTAACCCTTCCACATGGAACCGGTAAAACCAAGCGTGTACTTGTACTCTGTACGCCCGACAAGGAAGCAGAAGCAAAAGCAGCCGGTGCTGACCATGTTGGTCTGGATGAGTTTATCACTAAGATTGAAGGTGGATGGACAGATATCGATGTAATTAT
The DNA here is from genome assembly GCA_947456025.1 of Chitinophagaceae bacterium. Classification (GTDB taxonomy): domain Bacteria; phylum Bacteroidota; class Bacteroidia; order Chitinophagales; family Chitinophagaceae; genus Lacibacter. Next base: position 9,729 of record CANGQQ010000017.1, read on the forward strand.
TGCAACGCCTGCCGTTATGCCTAAAATTGGTAAACTGGGTAAAGTATTAGGTCCTCGTAATCTGATGCCCAACCCCAAAACCGGAACCGTAACAAATGATGTTGCTTCGGCAGTAAATGAAGTAAAAGGTGGTAAAATTGCCTTTAAAGTGGATAAGGCGGGAATCATCCACGCATCAATTGGCCGCGTGAGTTTTGATCTGGAAAAACTGGTTCAAAATACACAGGAGTTTGTAAATGCAATTGTTAAGGCTAAGCCTTCTACAGCAAAAGGTACGTACCTGAAAAGCATTTATATGGCAAGTACAATGAGTCCCGGTATTGCTGTTGATACAAAATCATTTGTGAATTAATCCTCTTCGGATTCAAAAACAAAAAGTCATGACGAAAGAACAAAAAAACGAAGTGATTGAAATCCTGAAAGGAAAATTCAGTCAATACAATAACTTTTACATTACCGATACAGAATCCCTTTCTGTTGAACAAGTAGGTAAACTCCGTCGCGAATGTTTCGACAAGAACGTTGAAATGAAAGTGGCAAAAAACACGCTCATTAAAAAAGCGTTGGAATCTTTGGATGTAGAACGTTACAGTGGCGTTTTTGACGCATTGAACAATGTAACGGCGCTCCTTTTTTCCGAAAATCCTAAAGAGCCGGCTTTAATCATCAGTTCATTCCGTAAAAAAAGCAATGGAGAGAAGCCTGTTTTAAAAGCGGCATTCATCAACGGAGATATCTATACAGGTGATAACCAACTGGTAAATCTCACGAAGATCAAAACGAAGAACGAATTGATCGGAGAAGTGATTGGTTTGTTGCAATCTCCTGCAAAACGTGTGATCGCAGCCTTGTTGCATAACGCAGAATCAAAAACAGAAGCTGCTCCGGCTGAATAATTCAGTCAGCAGTTTTGAATAAACGAACAGCCCAGGCCTGAGGGCTTCAACTAAAGGCAAAAATTTTTTTAATCACACCGCCGGAGTCAAAAGCAATGAAGGCGGAAAAAATTTAAACAAAATGGCAGATATCAAAGCTTTAGCCGAATCATTAGTAGGCTTAACAGTAAAAGAAGTTCAGGAATTAGCTGATGTGTTAAAAGCAGAATACGGCATTGAGCCTGCTGCTGCAGCGGTTGTAGTTGCAAGCGGTGACGGTGGTGGCGCAGCTGTTGTTGAAGAAAAAACAGCGTTCAACATCATCCTGAAAAGTGGCGGTGCTTCTAAATTGAACGTCGTTAAAATCGTAAAAGATTTGACCGGACTTGGATTGAAAGAAGCGAAAGACCTCGTTGACGGAGCTCCCAAGCCTGTAAAAGAAGGTGTTTCCAAAGCAGAAGCTGAAGAAATTGCAGCTAAACTGACAGAAGCAGGTGCTGATGTTGAAATTCAATAATCGGTAACTTATATCTTTAAAGGCCCTCCGTATACCGGGGGGCTTTTTTGTTTCATTATGCCGGACAAAGCGCAATAACCGAAAAATGGGTCATCAAATTTTGTTCCAATTGACTCAAATCCTTACCTTTGCCTCCCTAAATTTAGGCTGAATAGCAAGTTGGCGCCCAATTACAGTCATAAATAACTGAAAATCAATGTACTTGTCTTTTTGAAAGACGAGATGCTATTCGTGTGCACAATTAAAAAAACCGGTAGAAAGTTATGTCTTCAACAAGAGCTGCAGCATCAAAGAGAATCAATTTCGGGAAAGTGAAACATCTTGCTGGTATTCCAGACCTGCTCGGAATTCAGATTCAGTCGTTTAAAGATTATTTTCAATTGGAAACAACACCTGACAAGCGGAATAATGAAGGCTTGTTCAAAGTGTTTAAGGAGAATTTTCCAATTACAGATACACGGAACATCTTTGTTTTGGAATTCTTGGATTATTTTATTGATCCTCCCCGGTACACCATTGAGGAGTGTATGGAGCGTGGTCTTACTTACGCAGTTCCTCTCAAAGCGAAATTGCGCTTGAGTTGTAATGATGAAGAGCACGTGGATTTCCAAACGATTGTACAGGATGTGTTTCTTGGAAACATTCCCTATATGACACCACGTGGTACGTTTGTTGTGAACGGTGCTGAGCGTGTGGTGGTATCACAGCTTCATCGTTCTCCAGGCGTGTTTTTTGGCCAAAGCATCCATCCAAACGGAACCAAGATTTATTCTGCCCGTGTTATTCCCTTTAAAGGTGCCTGGATGGAATTTGCTACCGATATCAACAATGTGATGTATGCCTACATCGACCGTAAAAAGAAATTCCCTGTAACAACATTGTTGCGTTCCATCGGCTTCGAAACGGATAAAGACATTCTGGAATTATTCGGCATGGCTGATGAAGTAAAAGCGGACCGTAAATCCCTCGAAAAATTCGAAGGTAGAAGATTGGCTGCACGCGTTTTACGCAGTTGGGTTGAAGACTTTGTAGATGAAGATACCGGTGAAGTGGTGAGTATTGAACGGAATGAGGTTGTGTTAGAGCGTGATTCAATCCTTGATGCCGAGGCTATTGAAATGGTTAGCGAAATGGATGTGAAGAGCGTCTTCATCCAGAAAGAAGAAGTAAGCGGAGATTTTGCCATCATCTACAATACTTTGAATAAAGACACCTCTAACAGTGAATTAGAGGCGGTTCAGCACATCTATCGTCAGCTTCGCGGTGCAGATGCTCCGGACAATGAAACAGCCCGCGGTATCATCGACAAATTATTTTTCAGCGACAAGCGTTACGATTTAGGTGAAGTGGGTCGTTATAAAATCAACCGTAAACTCAACCTCGATTATCCTTTAACACACAAGGTTTTAACCAAGGAAGATATCATCTCAATCATCAAATATCTGGTGAAACTCACCAACGGAAAGGCTGAAATTGATGATATCGATCACTTGAGTAACCGTCGTGTGCGTACCGTTGGAGAGCAATTGTATGCACAATTTGGAGTTGGTTTGGCCCGTATGGCCCGTACCATTCGTGAGAGAATGAACGTGCGTGACAATGAGGTGTTTACTCCTGTTGATCTGATCAATGCCCGTACGCTGTCTTCAGTAATCAATTCCTTCTTTGGTACTTCGCAATTGTCGCAGTTTCTGGATCAAACGAATCCCTTGTCAGAAATTACACACAAGCGTCGTATTTCAGCACTCGGGCCAGGCGGTTTGAGTCGCGAAAGAGCCGGCTTTGAGGTTCGTGACGTACACTACTCACACTACGGACGTTTGTGTACCATTGAAACTCCGGAAGGTCCCAACATTGGATTGATCTCAACACTTTGTGTTCATGCCAAAGTGAACGACATGGGCTTTATTGAAACGCCTTACCGTAAAGTGGCTGAAGGAAAGGTTGACATGAATAAATTAACCTATCTGAGTGCAGAGGAAGAAGATACAGCTAAAATTGCACAGGTGAATATTGCCGTTGATGAAAAGGGCAATATCGTTGAAGAGAATGTACGTTCTAGAGAAAGTGGAGACTTCCCGATTCTTGAAAAGAGCGAAGTAGAATTTATGGATGTGGCACCCAATCAAATTGTAGGATTGAGTGCATCACTGATTCCCTTCCTTGAACATGATGATGCCAACCGTGCTTTGATGGGATCAAACATGCAACGTCAGGCAGTACCCTTGTTGCGTCCTCAGGTTCCCATCGTTGGAACAGGTCTGGAGGCTATGGCAGCGAGAGACGCTCGTATCCAGATCACGGCAGAAGGAAACGGTGTTGTAGAGTATGTGGATGCCAACGAGATTCATGTACGTTACAATCGCAATGACGAACAAAAACTGGTAAGTTTTGAAGAAGATTTGATTGTATACAAGCTCACGAAATTCATCAAGACCAACCAAAGTACTTGTATCAACCTGAAGCCTTGTGTATTGAAAGGACAAGCAGTGAAGGAAGGCGATTTTCTTACCGAAGGGTATGCTACAAAAGACGGTGAATTGGCTCTTGGCCGTAACCTGAAAGTAGCCTTCATGCCTTGGAAGGGTTACAACTTCGAAGATGCGATCGTAATCAGCGAAAAAATTGTTCGTGAAGATCTGTTTACTTCCATTCACGTTGATGAGTTTGAATTGGAAGTGCGCGATACGAAACTGGGAGAAGAGGAGTTGACTCCGGATATCCCTAATGTAAGTGAAGAGGCAACGAAAGATCTGGACCAAAACGGAATCATTCGTATTGGTGCCGCCATCAAGGAAGGAGATATCTTAATCGGTAAAATAACACCCAAAGGAGAAAGTGATCCTACTCCTGAAGAGAAACTGTTGCGTGCCATCTTTGGTGACAAAGCAGGGGATGCAAAAGATGCTTCTTTGAAAGCCCCCAGTGGAACGGAAGGTGTTGTTATCGACAAGAAATTGTTCCAACGTGCCAAGAAAGATAAGAACGGAAAAATCCGTGAAAAAGCATTGCTGGAAAAAACAGAAAAGATCCACGAGAAAAATATCACCGATTTGCTGGATGTTTTACTCAGCAAGTTGCAAATGCTGCTTAAAGACAAGGCTTCTGCCGGTGTCAGCAACAATTTTGGTGAGATGTTGATTGGTAAAGGAGCGAAATTCAATCCCAAAAATCTTGCGGGTATTGATTTCCAGAATGTCAATCCTTTGGGATGGACTGGCGATGCGCATACTGATGAGCTGATCAATCAGTTGCTGCACAACTACAACATTAAGTACAACGAAGAGCTGGGTCGTTACAAAAGAGAAAAATTCAACATCTCGATCGGTGATGAATTACCTGCCGGTGTGTTGAAACTGGCTAAAGTGTATCTCGCTGTTAAACGTAAATTGAAAGTAGGTGATAAAATGGCGGGTCGCCATGGTAACAAAGGAATTGTTGCGAAGATCGTACGTCAGGAAGATATGCCGTTCCTGGAAGATGGAACACCGGTTGATATTGTTCTGAACCCGTTAGGGGTACCGAGTCGTATGAATCTGGGTCAGATCTATGAAACCGTACTGGGATGGGCCGGTGAGAAATTAGGAGTGAAATTTGCAACGCCCATTTTTGACGGTGCTACCGTAGAGGAAATTGCAGAACATATTACGAAAGCAGAGCTTCCGAAATTTGGACATACCTACCTCTACGATGGTGAAACCGGAGATCGCTTCCATCAAAAAGCAACGGTTGGTATCATCTACATGATCAAATTACATCACATGGTTGATGATAAAATGCACGCACGTTCCATCGGGCCATACAGTCTCATTACGCAACAGCCTTTGGGTGGTAAAGCTCAATTTGGTGGTCAGCGTTTTGGTGAAATGGAGGTGTGGGCACTCGAGGCGTATGGTGCATCCAGCATCTTGCAGGAATTGTTAACCATCAAGTCCGATGATATCATGGGTCGTGCCAAGACGTATGAAGCAATCGTTAAAGGTGACAATGTGCCACGTCCGGGCGTGCCTGAATCCTTTAATGTATTGGTACACGAGTTGAGAGGTTTGGGATTAGACCTGAAGTTTGAAGAATAAAACAAAAGTCCGCAACTGCGAGTTGCGGACTTTCTATACTTTTCAATCATTAACTTTTTACCAACGATAGGCTCGCAGTTTATCGTTTAAAGCTAAAAGCGCAACATATATGGCATTCAGAAAAGAAAATCGTCAGAGGCCAACATTTTCAAAAATCACCATTGGTTTAGCTTCTCCGGATTCAATCCTGGAACGCAGTTTTGGTGAGGTGTTAAAACCGGAAACCATCAACTATCGTACGTACAAGCCTGAAAGAGACGGGTTGTTCTGCGAAAGAATCTTCGGACCTGTTAAAGATTATGAATGTGCTTGTGGAAAATACAAACGTATTCGTTACAAGGGCATTGTTTGTGACCGTTGCGGTGTGGAGGTAACAGAAAAGAAAGTGCGTCGTGAGCGGATGGGGCACATCAAACTGGTGGTGCCTGTAGTTCATATCTGGTATTTCAAATCACTTCCCAATAAGATTGGTTACCTTCTTGGCGTTAGCTCCAAGAAACTGGAAACCATCATTTACTACGAACGTTACGTGGTCATCAATCCGGGTGTAAAAGAAAACCTGGGTATGGGTGATCTTTTGACAGAAGAAGAATATCTGGATATTCTGGATACCTTACCTAAGGACAATCAATATCTGCCGGATGAAGATCCTCAGAAATTTGTTGCCAAAATGGGAGCAGAAGCCATTCACGACTTGTTGGCCCGAATCGATCTGGATCAGTTGAGTTATGATTTGCGCAATGCCGCTGCAACTGAAACTTCTCAGCAACGGAAAGCGGATGCGCTTAAACGCTTAAGTGTAGTTGAAGCATTTCGTGAAGCCAATCAGCATATCTCCAATCGTCCGGAATGGATGATTATGCAATATATTCCCGTTATTCCACCGGAACTGCGTCCGTTGGTTCCATTGGATGGCGGACGATTCGCTTCTTCCGATCTAAATGATTTGTATCGTCGTGTTATCATCCGCAACAATCGTTTGAAACGACTCCTGGAAATCAAAGCTCCGGAAGTGATTTTGCGTAATGAAAAACGGATGTTACAGGAAGCAATCGACAGCTTGTTTGATAATTCGCGTAAATCCAATGCCGTTAAAGCAGAAGGTGGACGTGCCTTGAAATCGTTGAGCGATGTTCTGAAAGGAAAACAAGGTCGTTTCCGTCAAAACTTGCTTGGTAAACGTGTTGACTATTCCGGTCGTTCTGTAATTGTGGTTGGACCTGAAATGAAATTGCATGAGTGCGGACTTCCCAAAGACATGGCAGCCGAACTCTTTAAGCCATTTATCATCCGCAAGTTGATTGAAAGAGGAATTGTGAAAACTGTGAAGTCGGCTCGTAAACTGGTAGACAAAAAAGAAGCAGTAGTTTGGGATATCCTCGAAAATATTCTGAAAGGACATCCTGTAATGTTGAATCGTGCCCCAACACTGCACCGTTTATCTATTCAGGCATTTCAACCAAAATTAATCGAAGGAAAAGCGATTCAATTACATCCTCTGGTAACATCTGCGTTTAACGCCGACTTTGACGGTGATCAGATGGCTGTTCACGTTCCACTGAGCAACGCAGCTATTTTGGAAGCGCAGTTGTTAATGCTTGCTTCACACAACATTCTCAACCCGCAGAATGGAACGCCAATCACACTCCCTTCACAGGACATGGTATTGGGCTTGTACTACATTTCAAAGGGTAAGAAAACAACCGATACCGAGATTGTGAAAGGCGAAGGGAAAGCCTTCTATTCACCTGATGAAGTGATTATAGCATACAATGAAAATCGCGTTGATTTGCATGCACACATCAAGGTTAAAACTTATGTGCGCGAAAAAGATCAACTTGTACTGAAACTGATTGAAACGACTGTTGGACGTGTAATCTTTAATCAGTTTGTTCCCAAAGAAGTGGGTTTTGTAAATGCATTGCTCACAAAGAAAAATCTTCGTGAGATCATCGGCGAGATCATTGAAATTACAAACATTCCAAAAACGGCCAAGTTCCTGGATGACATCAAGCAGCTTGGATTCCGTACGGCCTTCAGAGGTGGATTGTCGTTTAACATCAATGACTTGATTATACCTGAAATTAAGGAAGCGTTGGTTGAGTCAGCCAAAGGTGAAGTAGATGAGGTTTGGGGTAACTACAATATGGGGTTGATCACAAACAACGAACGTTACAATCAGATCATTGATATCTGGAGTCGTGTGGATACAAGGGTAACTGAAACGTTGATTCGCGAAATGGCTAATGATAAGCAAGGGTTCAACTCTGTATACATGATGTTGGATTCCGGAGCCCGTGGTAGTAAGCAGCAGGTAAAGCAGCTGGCGGGTATCAGAGGTTTGATGGCGAAGCCCCGTAAAAGTGGATCTACCGGAAGCGAGATCATCGAAAACCCGGTATTGAGTAATTTCAAAGACGGGTTGAGTGTATTGGATTACTTCATTTCAACGCACGGTGCGCGTAAAGGGTTGGCGGATACGGCGCTTAAAACAGCGGATGCCGGTTACCTTACCCGTCGTCTTGTAGATGTTGCCCAGGATGTTGTAATCAAAGAAGAAGATTGCGGAACGCTTAGAGGTATTGCCACAAGCGCCTTAAAAGATAATGAAGATATTATTGAGCCATTGAGCGATCGTATTGAAGGTCGTACATCACTTCATAATATTTATGATCCACAAACGGATGAATTGATCATATCTGCCGGTCAAGAAATTTCTGCATCAGTTGCTAAACGCATTGAAGATAGCGGAATTGAAACTGTAGAGATTCGTTCTGTTCTTACCTGCGAAAGCAAACGTGGCGTGTGTGTGAAATGTTACGGTAAAAACCTGGCAACCGGTATTTTGGCTCAGAAAGGCGATGCCGTTGGTATCATTGCAGCACAATCCATTGGTGAACCCGGTACACAGCTTACGCTTCGTACCTTCCACGTGGGTGGTGTTGCCGGATCGGCTTCTGTAGAATCGACACTCAATGCGAAATTTGACGGTACCATCCAGTTTGATGGGTTACGTACAGTAACGACAACCAACAATGAAGGTGCAAAAGTTCAGGCCGTAATTGGACGTACCGGCGAGGTTCGTATCATGGATGTGAAAAATGATCGTTTAATGATCACAAATAACATTCCTTATGGTTCTACCTTATTGGTGAAAGAAGGTCAGCAAATTAAAAAAGGTGATGCCATTTGTTCTTGGGATCCGTTTAACAATGTTGTAATTGCTGAAATTCCGGGTAAAATCCGTTTCGAAAACATCATCGAAGGTGTCACTTTCCGTGAAGAAGCGGATGAGCAAACCGGACACCGCGAAAAAGTGGTTATCGAAACAAGAGATAAAACGAAGATTCCTGCATTGCTGGTAGATGGCAATAAGGATACCAAATCATACAACCTGCCTGTTGGCTCTCACATTGTGATTGAAGAAGGCGATGACGTGGTGGCCGGTCAGGTTCTGGTTAAAATACCAAGGGTACTTGGAAAACTCCGCGATATCACCGGTGGTCTTCCACGTGTAACCGAATTGTTTGAAGCCAGAAATCCGGGTAATCCTGCAATCGTATCTGAAATTGACGGTGTCGTAACCTTTGGTGCGATCAAGCGTGGTAACAGAGAAATTATTGTTACCAGCAAAGATGAGGTCGTGAAAAAATACCTTGTTCCTCTTACGCGTCAGATCCTTGCACAGGAAGGTGACTTCGTGAAAGCAGGTGCTGCTTTGAGTGATGGACAAATTGCTCCGGGGGATATCTTGACCATCAAAGGACCTTTTGCTGTTCAAGAGTACGTGGTGAATGAAATTCAGGAAGTGTATCGATTACAAGGTGTAAAAATCAATGATAAACACATCGAAGTTATCGTTCGTCAGATGATGAAAAAGGTGGAAATCATTGATGCCGGTGATACCAAGTTCCTTGAAGAAGATCTGGTTGACCGTTTTGAATTCAATGATGAAAACGACCGCATCTTCGACAAGAAAGTGGTTACCGAACCGGGTGATAATACAAAATTCCGTCCGGGTCAAATCATCACCTTGCGTGAACTGCGCGAAGAAAACAGTCAGTTACGCAGATCCGATAAAAAGTTGATCGAAGTACGGGATGCGCATCCTGCAACCGCTCAGCCGGTATTGCTGGGTATCACTAAAGCGTCTCTGGGTGTTCAAAGCTGGATCTCAGCCGCTTCATTCCAGGAAACAACGAAGGTGTTGAGTACGGCAGCGATCGAAGGAAAAACAGATTATCTGTTGGGCCTGAAAGAGAACGTGATTACGGGTCATGCAATACCTGCAGGTACCGGTTTGCGTGAGTTTGAAAATATGATCGTAGGAAGTAAGGAAGAGTATGAGTTGCTGTTGACCACCAAAGAGGCAATGGCATTTGATGAAGAAGAATAATCACTTCGAGGAATTATAATTAAGAGGCCGTCTTACAATAGGACGGCCTCTTTTTCAATCAGCTCAACCTCTTAATGTTTTATTAATATCGATCGATTGAACGAGTCCGACTCTTGATTTCTTTTAACTTGCAACTTGTACTACAGGCACTTTGGTTTCTGTTGGTACAGAACCCCATGAACTTTAAACGTTCCTTACAGGGGTGAATAAAACGATAAGTCATACACATGAAATATTTTCAATCTTTTGCACTGCTCTTGCTTACAATCGCTGTTGTGGTTTTGTTCTATCTCCAGTTTTCGGGGAAACCAACAGCAAAAAAAGAAACTGTATCATCTACGCGTCCGGCTGCTCAAACAACAGGTGAAGGAATTCGGATTGCATACATCGACCTCGATAGCATTAAAACCCAGTACCTCTACTTCAAATTAAAAAGTGAGGAGATTGAGCGTGAAAAGCAAAAAATTGATAACGAAATACAAGCGGCACTCAACAAATTAGAAAAGGACCGGGTCGATTTTTTCAAACGCGGCGCATCGATTACACAAATCGAAGCAGAGAATTTTCAGCGTCAATACCAGGAACGTTACCAGCAATTAGGAGAGCGAAGAGAACTGTTGTTGAATCGTCATCTCGAAAATCAGGCTCGTGCTCTGGATGATATCCAGCAAAAAATCAGCGACTACCTTACGGAATACAATAAGTTGGCTAAGTTTAATTTTATCTTTTCAACTGGTGAAGGTAATCTAACACTGTATCACAAGGACAGCACATTAAATATCACACCTCAGATTGTTGAAGGCTTGAATGCGTCTTATAAAAAGTCAAAGCCCTAGTCCTGTACGTTGAGGTGTGTGCTCGAAACTGCTTTCGAATCTGCAATAATTGCGCCTAAATCAGTATATTTCGTTTTCATCGAAACGATACGTTATGGCGGAAACAGAATTCAAACCTTCTCTTAGTTTGCTGGATGCAACAATGATTGTTTCCGGATCAATGATCGGTTCCGGAATTTTTATTGTGAGTGCAGATATTACCCGTAACGTGGGAAGTTCGGGCTGGTTGATTGCCGTTTGGCTGATAACCGGTCTTATGACGCTGATTGCAGCCTTAAGTTATGGGGAACTCAGCGGCATGTTTCCTAAGGCAGGAGGGCAATATGTTTATCTTAAAGAAGCTTACAGTCCCTTGGTGGGTTTTTTGTACGGGTGGAGTTTTTTTACAGTCATTCAAACTGCTACGATTGCTGCAGTAGGCGTTGCTTTTTCAAAATTTCTCGCATATCTGATCCCCGCTGTAAGTGAAGATCGGGTTGCGCTTGATTTGGGCTTTCTTACCATTTCTCCGGCCCAGTTGATTTCGATTACACTGATCGTTTTATTGACCTATGTGAATACCAGAGGGGTCAAAGAGGGCAAGTTCATTCAAACAACATTTACGGTTGCCAAATTACTGAGCTTGTTTGGTCTCATTGTATTCGGTTTTTTATTCATGAAAAATGATGTGTGGTCAGCCAACTGGAACGATGTGTGGAGCATCCGCTCCCTTTCAAAAGAAGGTACATTTCAAGACTATACCACCTTTGCCGCTTTGGGCGCCGTTGCAGCTGCAATGGTTGGCAGTATCTTTAGCAGCGATGCCTGGAATAATGTCACCTTCATTGCAGGTGAAATAAAAAATCCAAAGCGCAACATCGGACTGAGTCTTTTTTTGGGAACATTGATTGTTACCATTATTTACGTGGCTGCCAATCTTATGTACATTGCAGTGCTGCCGTTGACTGAAATTGCATCTGCCGACAAAGACCGTGTTGCTGTTGCCGCTTCCAATGTCATCTTCGGAAATGCCGGTACCGTTATCATTGCTCTGATGATTATGGTTTCAACATTTGGATGCAACAACGGCTTGATTCTGGCAGGATCAAGGGTTTATTACACCATGGCAAAAGACGGATTATTTTTTCCGAAAGCAGGTACTTTGAATCGCTTTTCTGTCCCTCAATGGAGTTTATGGGTGCAGTGTGTGATTGCCTGCGTTTGGGCCTTGAGCGGAAAGTATGGACAATTGCTGGACATGATTTCATTTGTGGTGGTGCTGTTTTATATCCTTACCATTGGAGGGATTTTTGTCTTGCGAATCAAAAGGCCCGATTTGGAACGTCCTTATAAAGCATTTGGCTATCCTTTGCTTCCTGTTTTGTATATTTTGATGGGTCTGACTTTTTGCATACTGCTGATTCTTTTCAAACCGCAATTCACCTGGCCCGGTTTAATCATTACGCTTTCCGGAATCCCGATTTATTATCTTGCGGTCGCAAGTCAAAAGAAATCGATATAAGATGTTACAATCAATTGATCAATTGTTTGAGCAGTTTCGAACATTAAAAGTTGGGGTTATTGGAGATGTCATGCTTGATTCCTATATGTGGGGACATGTGGATCGAATATCGCCCGAAGCACCGGTTCCGGTTGTTTTACTGGACCGTAAAGAGTATCGTTTAGGGGGTGCTGCCAATGTGGCTTTGAATCTCCGTTCATTAGGGGCACCTGTTACGTTGTTCAGTGTTGTGGGTGCAGATGAGGAAGCGGAACGGTTAAAAAAGATGCTGGAAGACCAGTCCATACAGACAAGCGGATTAATTCAAACCAACAACCGGATTACAACCAATAAAACCCGTATCATCAGCCGAAATCAGCAAATGATGCGTTTGGATAGTGAAACGACCCGCGAACTCAATGAGTCAGATACGAATAGTTTGCTGAATGCGATTGAGGAGTACGTCACAAAGGAAAAGCCGGGAGTTGTTATTCTGGAAGATTATAACAAGGGCGTTCTGACCGGCACAGTTATCGAACATGTGATAGCGTTGTGTAAAAAACATCAAGTTATAACGGCCGTAGATCCAAAAAGGAAAAACTTCTTTGCCTATAAAGGGGTTGATATTTTTAAACCCAATTTAAAAGAAGCTAAGGATGCGTTGAATTTGATGGGAGACCAACCATTATCCGAGTTGATGCCGAAGGTACACGCACAACTTAGTGAGGAATTGAACCACCTTGTTTCATTCATTACATTATCAGAAAAAGGTGTTTTTTATCAGCAAGGTGACGATCGTGCAATCATTCCTTCGCATGTACGTAACATATCGGATGTAAGTGGTGCCGGCGATACCGTTATAGCTGTTGCTGCACTGGTTTATGCCCTTACGGGTGATGCCCAATTAATGGCTTCCATTTCCAACATCGCAGGCGGATTGGTGTGCGAAGAAGTGGGAACGGTTCCTGTTAACAGCGAGCGACTGAAACAGGAATGTATGTCGCTGCTGACTTGAAATCTTTCCGGTTGATGTTATATATGAATCGATTCAAATTAGAGGCTCTCTGTCTCTTGTGTAATTTTCGAATGCCTGCCTTATCTTTGTTTCTATGCAAAAGTTCGCCATCCTTGTAGCCGGTGGTTCCGGAATGCGTATGGGTTCGCAATTGCCGAAACAATTTTTGTTATTGAAAGGCAAGCCTGTTTTATATTATACCATCCGTGCCTTTTTGGATGCATTTCCTGATGTACAGATTGTTCTGGTCTTACCTGAGGAGCATCTTGAATTGGGTAAAGAGATTGTAGATGGTTTTTTTGACCAATCAAAAATTCAATTAACAGGAGGAGGAGAGACGCGCTTTCATTCTGTAAAAAACGGACTGAAATTGGTCGACCGCGAATCCATTGTGTTTGTACATGATGGTGTCCGTTGTTTGCTGTCAACGCAACTGATTCATGCCTGTTATGAAAAAGCAATGGAGACCGGAAGTGCTGTGCCCGTTGTTGAATGTAAAGACAGTGTACGGATGCTGACCGAAGAGGGGAATGAACCCGTTGACCGCGCTTTGTTGAAATTTGTTCAAACACCACAAACCTTTCACAGTAAGCTGATCTTGCCGGCCTTTGAGATTGATTACAAAGAACGGTTTACCGATGAGGCAACGGTTATGGAAGCTTTTGGATTAAAAATTTCACTGATCCCGGGTGAAGACACCAATATCAAAATTACAAGACCCGTGGATTTGCTTATTGCTGAACAAATTCTGGATTCAAAAACCAGTTAATTCCTGACTATTTTTTTAGCCATTTTAAGATCAGGGGTAAACGGTTGATGCGTAAAGCAGGGTAAGTTTCTTCTTTTGCACCATAGCTGCTGTAGAAAAATGCCAGATTGCGTACATCACTGCCTTCAAAGTCCAGCAGACAATTTTCTCCTGCATGACGTTGAATGAATTGGTCAATCAGATAATGCGATGCACCTAGTGTTTTTCCGTTGGGGTGATTGCCCACCAATATATAATACCATCGCTGATGTGAAAATAAAAAAACTGCGGAGGCAAGCAACTCATTCCTTGTTGACCGTACGGCCAGGAGTTCAAGAATCCCTTTTTTCGCAGCCGTTTCCAATACTTCTTTAAAGTTTTGCCAGTCGGTCTTTTGTAAATTGGAATTACGCATCAGCGTGGGCGACGCCAGTTCAATGATTTCATCAACGGTTACATTCGTGCTACAAATTAGATTATAGTCGAGCGCCTTCTTGATGTTGCGTTTTAAATTGGTTCTGTAGGATTCATGTATGGAAGCATACGGCTTACTCAGATCCAGTGTATAGTTCATTTTGGTTGAAAAGGGGAATCCCTGAACCTGATAGAAATTATGGTGGTTTAAATGAATCTCTATAAATCGAAATCTGTGGGGAATAGAATTTAAAAATGCTTCAACAACTGATTCATTTAAAGCTGTCGTTGAAAAAATTCCTAATGAAGCACAAAAATGGGGTTGATACAAATAGCGAATGCCCATTTTTTTATTCCATGTCAGCGGCATAACGGCTTCGTAATCGTTAAGCACCAGCGCGTCCCAGTGTTTGCTCATGGGATCCAAATACCAACTGTATGCATAGATCAATCCATTTGTTGCCCGTGCAATGCAGGCATTCCATTTTGCCTTGTCGATTGCTTCGTTGGATATGTATCGAATCGTGTGCATCAGAAGGGTAACCGGCGATCCAGTTTTTTGAGCGTGAGATTTTGAATTTGAATACTGAATGAGATTGTGTTGAGCAGTTTTCTTTCGGGGATAGTAGATTGAATGTAATCTCTGTACACGCGACTGTAAAAAAGCGGTACATACAGGTCAATGACATCCTTTAAAAGGGTGAATTGTAAGCCTGCATCAAACAATAATCTTCCACTTTGTTTGTCTTTCCATAACTCGGCATTCGTGCCCAGGTCAAAAAAGATTTTAACGGGAATTTTGACCGGCAACACATTCAGGATATTAATTTGATCGGGGATGTCTGTTACCCAATTCATGGCGATGAGCCAGTCGTCTGATTTCCCGATCTTATTTGCCAGCAGATCCGTTCTTATTTTAAATCCGCCATCCCGTATCATGATTTGTTGGTTGGGAAATCCTTCAAATTCAGACCTGCCGATAAAGTAATTACTGTAGGTATAGTCTTCATATCCTTTTGGACCGGTCATGTTTAAATGATAGGCGTCGTTTCTGAATCGTTTTGAGAGGGTTGTAGAACCGATGTAAAGAAATTTGCCCGCAAAAAACCGTAAGCCCGCACCCAGTTTTTCGTTGTAGTTGAAATAATAATTGCCTGTAAATGCCAGGCGCACAAAGTCCTGAGCCTGTTCGGCTAAAAACTCGGCACGGTAAGGGTACAATACACGATCATCCTGTACAACATACCGCAATTGATTCAGGTATCTATGTTTTGTTTCTTTGTTGATCTTGGTAAAACGATTGCCATTTGGAAATGTATCGGATCGAAACCGCAAGGCATCTTCCCAAAACAAAAATGTTTTCCATTGAAGAAAACGTTCGCGTGAACTGAGGGGATCTTTTTCTTTGAACACCAGTTTGATTCCCGGCACAAATTTCGAAAAGCCGGTAAGATATTTTGTTTGTGCCGTATCCGTAAAGTCATTCGAATGAAATTTCATGCCGCTAACGGCTAAGGTGATACGTTCAAAATATTGTTTGGGTTGAAGGGTATAGCTCATCCGGGCGATCCCATTGAGCGTCTTGCTTTTGACACCATAGAGTGGTGCGACCAAAAATTGAAAACGGGTTGGCGGCAACGTATAATTCGAAACCAGGATACCCGGCATCAATCCGTCGTACATATTAAAACCGGCCAGGGGGCTGACAATAATTGCATGAGTTGTTCTTTTGTTAAACCCTATAAAGGGGGTCAGTTTTATTTTTTTGGTTGTGTCCGGCAGGAGAGGGCCATTTTGATGCAGTTTTGCAAAAAGATGCGATAAATCCTTTCCGGTGTATTGTTCAAATGTTTGTTGAAATTGTTCCGGATCAGGATGTTTGAATTTCCATTGCCCGTAATAAAACTGCATGGCTTTATCAAAGACAGGGGTTGTGAGTTCTTTTTCCAGCAAAGTGATGAATGCGGCACCTTTTGTGTAACTGGTAAGGAAATAATTGATGTCTGTGAATTGATCAGAAGCGGTAGATAGCGGCTGGTCTTTTTTCTGTTTTTCCATGCTGGCAAGCAGGATGTCATCCAGTTCAAAGTTGAAGGATTGGTGCTTCTTATTCGTTTCTTTGGAGGTTCTGTAACGGTTGTCGTAATAACTGTTGATGCCCTCATCCATCCAGGAATAATCTCTTTCATTGGAGCCAATGGCAGCCTGAAACCAGTTGTGACCAATTTCGTGTGCGAGAACCTCTTCGAGTTCAGATTCGCTTTCAACAGGACTGATGGAGGTAATGCAAGGATATTCCATGCCGCCCTCAAATCCCATCACGGCTTCTACAGCTGTCATTTGATTGTATGGATACGCTCCAATGAGTTCGTTTCTGTAGCGCAACGCACGTTTCATCATTTGGATGCTGTTTCTCCATAC